>JAYUBA010001334.1:0-3276 GCA_043741075.1 Frigoriglobus sp. | reverse complement strand
CCCGTCGGCGAAGCGCCGCCACCCTCTCCCGCAAGGGAGAGGGCAAGAAGGAAGACGCGCCGCTCGCCGGGTCACTTCTTCAGCCCCTTGCACCACTCGGTCATCAGCTCGACGCCCGCGGTGTCCACGCGACTCGACGACAGCGGCGGCATCTGCCCGGTGTTGGGGCCGCGCCGGCCGATGCGGTGGAGCACCACGCTCCGCTCCGGCGCGCCCGGCGAGATCAGCTTCGCGTCCGTCAGGTCGAACGCCTGGTGAACCGGCTTCGCGTCGATGAGCCGCATCTTCTCCCACTCGGTCGGGAAGTCGAGTTGCATCGCCGCGTTCCCGCCGCCCGCCTCGACGTGACACGTCGCGCAGTTCGTGTGCAGCCACGCCTTCGCCCGCAGGTCCAGCGGTTGCGCCTTGTCGTACGGGTCGGCCAGCCTCTTCAGTGCGGACGGCGGCAGGTGAAGCAGCCCGCTCGGCTTCGGTTCGCGCTGGTCGGGTTGCTGCTTCTCCACCGCGTCCTTCGGTGCGGTCACCTCGCCGGCCCAAGACACGTTCAACAGGCCGAGGTGTTCGAGGACGCGGAGTTGGTTGTCGGTGCGGCCGTTGGGGTACTTGTGATCCTTGTTGAACTGCACCTCGCACAGGCCGAGGACGTAGTTGGCGGCGCGACTGTGGCACACCATGCACTCGGCGCGGCTCGGGTAGTGCCAGTTCTGATCTCGCGCGCCGTCGGCCGTCTTCACCTTGAACACCTTGTCCGCGCCGGCCGCGTCCACGAGCGTCGCGTCGGTGCCGGCGGCGTTCCACACATAGGAGTAGCCGTACCACTCGCCGCCCTGCCGCGTCATGAACCGCGTCTCCACCCACTTGCGGCTTTTGGGGTCACCTTCGGTCGTTTCGAGCGCGAAGCTCTTGACGAGCACGGTCTTGTCGGGGAACTCCCAGCCGTTGGTGCGCTTGTACTGGATCGTGCCCTCCGGAACCGCGAGGAACCGCTCCTTGTGCGCGCCGTCGGACCAGAACGGGGCGTTCACCGAGTACGGGATCACGCCCGGCTTCATCGCGTGGTCATTCACCGAGGCGAACAGGCCGCTGTCGCTCAGCTTCTTGGGGAACGTGGTGTCGTGCTTGGCGGTGTTGGGCGCGAGTGTGAAGAGGCCGCCGTCGCCGGCCGCGGCGTGGTGCGTGATGAGCAGTTCGCCGCCGGGGTCGAGCGCGAACCCGGTGATCTTGAGCGTGGTGATGGCGATCTTCTTGTGCCACTCGATCTTCTCCCCGGTGTGCTTCACCGCCCAGATGTGCCCGGTGCTGTAGTCGCCGTAGACGTACGCCCCGCGCAGTTCCGGGTACTTGTCGCCGTGGTACACGAGGCCGCCGGTGAGCGACCGCGCCTCCGAGTGGTGGTGTTCGACGGTCGGCTTCACGATCGGAACCGGCGCGGCCTTGCGCGTCGGGTAGAAGTCGTGGCTGCCTTCTGTGACGCTCCAGCCGTAGTTCTCGCCCTTCTTCACGAGGTACGCCTGCTCCCACAGGTCTTGCCCGTTCTGGCACACCCACAGTTGCTTCGTCTTCGCGTCGTAGGTGATGCGCCACGGGTTGCGAAGCCCCATCGCCCACGTCTCCGGCGCGAAGTCCTTGTTGCCGACGAACGGGTTGTCCTTCGGCACGCTGTACATCTTCCCCTCGGCCGGCTTGTCCACGTCGATGCGCAGCACCTTCGCCAGAAGCAGGTCGGTCCGCTGACCGGTGAGGTTGGTGTCGGAGTCGGACGTGCCGTCGCCGGTCGTGACGTACATCATGCCGTCGCCGCCGAAGCAGACGGCGCACCCGTTGTGCCCGTCGGACTCCCACTCGATGACGGTCTGCGCGCTCTTCAGGTCGAGGTCGTATGGCACCTTCGTGGTCATGGTGTAGCGGGTGATCGCGCACCATTTGGTCTTCTTCTCCGGCACCTTGCCGACCCAGCCGATGTAAACGTAGCCGTTCTTCGCGAAGTTCGGGTGAAACGTGAGGCTGTACGCGGTGCCCTCGCCCGGCGTGTCCATCAGCTTCACCGCGTCCTTCTCGGTGGCACCCGCACCGTACTTGAAGCGCGAGAGCGCGGTCGGGCCGTAGGACCGCGGTTGCGTGATGAGGAGCATCTCCGTGCTACCGGGGATGAGTTCCGCGTAAATGGGGAACGCCGGCTTGTACTTCTCCAGCGCCCGCGTCGCGACGAACGGCGGCGGCGGGTCGGGGAACCCCGCCACGGTCGAGGTCGTCGGCCGCTCCAGCTTCTCGATGCCGAACGGCTTGGCGGTGGTCGCGTCCGGGCCGACGAAGGCGACCGTGGCGTAGTCCTCGCTCTGGTGGAAGAACGGCGGGATCTTCTTCTTCGCGATCGGCGCGACGCACGACAGTTCCGGTTCCTTCCAGTCGGTGTGGTAGTCGAACCGGCACAGGTTCATCTTCCACTTCTCGCCCGCGACCGGGCGCCCGCCGGTGCGCACGAAGTCCGTCCACGGGATGCGCCCCTCCACGCTCCAGCCCTTGTCCACGTCGTCCCGCTTGTTCAGCGTGCCGCGCAGCTTGACCTTTGACTCCATGTGGAACTTGCCCGCCTTCGACCACTTCACAATCTCTTTCTCGTCGTACTTGGGGTAGAAGGCGTCGAAGTGGGCGCCGGCGGCGTTCACCTGGAATTCGTAGTAGCCGGTTTTGTCCGCGGCCGGGCGGAAGAACAGCTCGAACACGTCGTTGAGCCACAGCATGCCGTCCTGTTCCTTGATGTCCGCGAAGAGGTCCGAGTCCTCCATGTCGCAGTGGAAGTACAGGTACTCGCGGTCCCACAGGAGTTTGGCGGTGGTGGCGGTGCGGCCCATTCGGGCCTTGTCGCCGAGCCACGGCAGGTGGAACGCGGCGATCGGCTGGGCGGTCTTCCACGCCGGCTCGTCGGCGACGCCGTCGAGCGTGATGGGCGTGTCGGCCCACCGGCACTCGAAGCCGGTCGGGGGCGGCTGCTTGAGCGGCGGCGGGATCGGGTGGTCGGGCTTGGCGTCGGCCGAGAGGGAGCGCAAGCCCCCGGTCGCGACGAGCGCACCGACGAGCGCGGCGAGGAGGGCGGTCGCGAGAGCGGAGCGGAGCATAACGGGGTCCAGAGCGGAGTGGCGTGCGAGTCCGCTCATGGTACCCGGACGGGGGGGCGGATGGCAACGGTCGGCTGTTGGCCCTCTCCCCTTGCGGGGCAGTGTAGGAATCTTCGGCCTGAAGGGCCGCTCTCCCTCAGCCCAGGCCACCGGCCTGGGT
>JAYUBA010001333.1:0-3276 GCA_043741075.1 Frigoriglobus sp. | reverse complement strand
GACGTTCTGCGGCTTGATGTCGCGGTGAACGATGCCGAGGTCGTGCGCGGCCTGAACGCCGCGGGCGATCTTCTCCACCAGCGCGGCGGCGCCCGCGGGGGCGAGCCGGCCGGTCTTGCGGATCAGGTCCACCAGCGAGCCGCCGCCGAGGTGCTCCATCGCGAAGTACGGGCGCGAGCCGCACTGGCCGTACTCGTACACCTGCACGACGTGCGGGTGGCGCACGGCCGCGACCACTTCGGCTTCGGCCAGAAAGCGGACCAGTTCGTGCCGCTCGGTGTACGCGCCGCCCGGCAGCATCTTGAGGGCGACGACGCGGTTCAGGCTGACTTGCCGCGCCTTGTAGACCACGCCCATGCCGCCGCGGCCGAGTTCGCCGACGATCTCGTAGCCGGGTATTTCCGGCGCACCGGCGAGCGCCACCGGCGCGCCGGACTGCGCGAGGGTGGCTTCGCCGGTGGGGGCCGGGCCGCTGGAAACGGTGATTTCGGGGTCGGGCGGAGGTGTCATGGTGCGGCACACAGGGGGCGGGCGTCCCGCGTCGGTCAGGGCAGGAGTTCGTCAACGGGAATCGCGCCGACGGCGACGCCGTCCAGGATCACCGGCACCGCGGTCCCGGCCGGGTAGTCCTGGCGGGCGCGGTAGTGCGGGTCCGGGCCGCCCGGCAGCCCCGCGGCCGGGTCCGGCCCGGTCGGGTCGGTGAACACCTCCACCCGCCGGTCCACGAGGTTCACTACCCAGTAAACGGGAATCGAGTCGCGCGCGTAGATGCGGGTCTTGTCCTGCTCGTCGCGGGCGAGCGAGGAGTCCGAAACTTCGACAACGAGGCCGAAGTCCGCCGGCTCGGGGTGCCGGTTGGCGAACGTCCGCCGGTCGCCGCGCGCCAGCGCGACATCCGGTTCCGGCCGGCTCTCGCTCAGCTTGGCAGTCCCCTGGCTGCGGACCATCCAGCCCGGTAGGTTCATCCGCACGAGCAGCGTGGCCAGAACGGAAACGGCGTTGTCGTGCGGCGGGTTGATGGGCATCTTCAGCACCAAGTAGCCTTCGAGCAGTTCGATCTTGTCGTCTTCGCCGAGTACGCCGTCGCGGACCCACTCGTCGTACTTGTCACCGGTGATGGTGAAGAACGCGGCGTCCGCTTTGAACCGTGGCCCGGCTGTGGTCGTCGATGTGGTCATGCGCGTTCTCCTGGCGACTGCCCCTGTTGTACCCCGGCTTCTGCCCCGCTGGAAGGGGAACCAATGTCCGCACGCCGGCCGGAGCGGTATAACCGTCCTGCGTGCGGAGAGCGCGATGGATGTGACCCCGATTCACGAACTGCCCCGACTGCCGCGGCGCGCGACCGCCGGGCACAAGGGCACCTACGGCACAGTACTCGTGGTCGCCGGCAGCCGCGGGATGAGCGGCGCGGCGGTCCTGTGCGGGCGCGCCGCGCTCCGCGGCGGCGCGGGGCTAGTGCAGGTCGCGTGCCCCGCCGACGTGCAACCGGCGGTCGCAACCGCGTACCCCGGCTACACCACGTTCGGCTTCGGCGACGGCACCGCGGACGAGGTGATCGGACTCGCCCGCGGCGCGGACGTACTCGCGATCGGGCCGGGGCTGGGGCGCGAAGCCGGCACGGTCGCGTTCGTGCGTCGGGTGCTCGGCGGGTTGAAGCAAACGCCCGTACTGCTGGACGCGGACGGGCTGTTCGCGGTGTCGCCGTTCGCGGCCGAGTTCCGGCGGGCGGCACCGTTCGTGCTGACCCCGCATCCGGGCGAGTTCGCGCGGCTCACCGGCGGAGCCGCGCCCGCCACCGACGCGGAGCGGCAAGAGCAGGCGGTCGCGTTCGCGCACACGTTCGGGTGCGTGCTGCTCCTGAAAGGCTCCGGCACGCTCGTGACCGACGGCGAGCGCCTGTACCGCAACGCGACCGGCAACCCCGGCATGGCGACCGGCGGCAGCGGCGACGTTCTCTCCGGTGTCATCGCGGCCCTGATCGGGCAAGGGCTGTCGGCGTTCGACGCGGCGGCGCTGGGCGCGTGGGTTCACGGGCGGGCGGGTGATCTCGGCGCGGCGGCGCTGGGCCAGACGGCGCTCACCGCGCCCGACCTACTCGATTCTCTTCCGGCGGCGTTTCGAGAACTGGAATCTCACTGGTAGGGGATGATATGCGGTTGATCTGCCCGCACTGCATGAGCGGGGTGACGGTGTCCGACGACGCGGCCGGCCAGGAGGCCGTGTGCCCGAACTGCGGGAAGTCGTTCCCGACGCCCGCGCGGTATTCCGCGGCCGTGGTGCCGGAAGCGCCCGTCCCGACGCGCGTGCCCGAAGTCGCGCCGATGCCCGCGGCGGTGCCGCCCCCGGCCCCGCCCGCGCCGCCGGGTCTGGTCCCGCCCTCGCCGGTCGCGCCGAGCGGGTTCCTGCCGCCCCCGTCGGCGGTCGCGGCCGAAGCCCCGGCCCCGGTCGGGTACACGCGGTCGTGCGGGATCACCATCTCGCCGCACGTGGTTTCGTGGCTGCCGGCGGTGTTGCTCCTGCTCGCGCTGGTGTTCACGGTGTTCCCGTGGGTGGGCAGTTACGCCGGCGGGTCGGCGGTGTACTCGCAGCGGCCGTGGGGCGCGATGTTCGGCGCGGTCGGCCGCAACTTCGCGCTGGAGAAGGCCGTCGCCATCCCGGCCGGGTGGATGGATAAGGTGCGCTCCGACTGGGAGCTGATGCTGCCGTACCTGTTGCTGCTGATCCTGGCGACGGTGCTGGCGTGGGCCGACCGCGGGATGCACGCGCTGGACCCGCGGAAGATCCCGCCGCTGGCGAAGGTGTGGCCGCACCGGCAGACGATCATCTGCGCGCTGGCGGGGTTCGCCTTCGTGCTGGCGGTGCTCCAGGTGACGAACGGGTTCGGCATGGAGCGGGCGATCCGCAAGCAGGTGGCCGACGACTTCGCCGTCAAGCGGGAGCAGGCCGCGAACAGCCCGTCGGAGCAGAGCCGGCTCGACTACGACGTGGAGCAGGCGTACGCCAAGTTCAACCTGGAGCGGACGACGTGGATGTACCTGGGGCTGCTGTTCAACCTGCTCGCGGTGCTGGCGGTGATCCTGCGACTGATCCTCGACCGCCGCGGCAACAAGCCGCCGCCGAAGCTCCTGTTGCACTACTGACCCAAGGTCGCCACTTCGTGTTGGCGGCCTTGGGTCAGGCGGACAGGCGGACAGGCGGACAGGCGGACACTTCGCCCGCCGCCGCCACGGGTGCGGCGTCGCAATAAGACCCCTCACCCGGCTCGAAGACTCGCCG
>JAYUBA010001332.1:0-3277 GCA_043741075.1 Frigoriglobus sp. | reverse complement strand
CCGTCGCTGACGCTCCGGGTTCGCCTTCAACACCCCCGGAGGCCGATCATGAGCCTTTCCCGTCGCGACCTGCTCCGCTCCGCACCGCTCGCCGCCGTCGCGGCCGGGTTGCACCCGCGGTTCGCCCCGTTCGCCCGCGCGGAACCGCTGATCGTCCGCGTGCGCGAACCGCGGAACCTCGAAACGCCCCTGGCCGACCTCGGACCCGCCGTCACCGCGACGGACCGGTTCTACGTCCGCGACCACTTCGCGGTGCCGGAGGTCGATTCAAAGGCGTTCAAACTCACCGTCGAGGGGCACGTCGAAAACAAGCTGGAGTTGACGCTCGACGACCTGAAGAAGATGGGAGCGGTGTCGCGCGACATCGTGCTCGAGTGCGCCGGGAACGGCCGCGTGTTCCTCGTCCCGCCGGCCCGCGGGGCACAGTGGGGGCACGGCGCGGTCGGGCAGGCGAAGTGGACCGGCGTCCCGCTCGGCGCGATCCTCGAACGCGCGAAGGTGAAGGCCGGGGGCGGCGATGTGGTCCTCGTCGGCGCGGACAAGGGAGCCATCGCCGACCCGGCCACGCCCGGCGCGATCCACTTCGACCGCGGCATTCCGCTCGCGAAGGCCAAGAAGGACGAAACGCTCCTCGCCTGGGACATGAACGACGAGCCGCTGACCGCCGCCCACGGGGCGCCGCTGCGGGCCGTCGTCGGCGGGTGGTACGGCATGGCCGCCGTGAAGTGGCTGACGCGGATCGTGGTGCTGGACCGCCCCCACGCGGGCTTCTGGCAGACGCTCGACTACGCCTTCTGGGAGCGGCTGAACGGGTTGCCCCAGTTGGTGCCGATCACCGCGATTCAGCCGAAGGCGATCATCGCGAGTCTGGGGGTGAACGACACGGTGCCGGCCGGGAAAGACGTGGTGGTGACCGGCCGGGCGTGGGCGGGCGAGAACGCGGTCGCGAAGGCGGAGTTCAGCGCCGACGGCGGGAAGACGTGGGCCGCCGCGAAGCTCGGCGCGTCGAAGCCGCTCGGCTGGGCGGAGTGGTCCGCGCCGTGGACGCCGGCGGCGAAGGGACCGGCGAAGATCGTCGCCCGCTGCACCGACGACAAGGGGAACGCGCAGCCGGAAAAGCGCGACCCCGACCGCCGCACGTACATGATTAACCACCTCGTCCCGGTCGAAGTGACGGTGAAGTGACCGCGCGGTTCGTGGTCGCTTCGCGGTCGCCGGTGTGTTAGATTAGATCCGTCCTCTCGTCCTGGCCGCAACCGAGGGTCGAACCGTGACACCGAAACTGGTCCGCGCCGCCGGACTGCTGGTCCTGTTGCTCGCGGCGTCGGCGCCCGGCGCGTCGGGCGCCACGCCCGACGAGGTCAAGAAGGCGATCAAGGGCGGCACCGACGCGCTGAAGGCGCGGTACGCGCGCGGCGGGGCGGCGGTCGGCGACGCGGCCCCGCACGGCATCGGCGGCACGTGCCTGGCCGGGCTGGCGCTCCTGGAGGGCGGCGTGCCGGCCGACGACCCGGCCGTCAAGACCATCACCGGCATGGTGCGGGACGAGTCGTTCAAACAGTCGAAGACGTACCACATCGCCCTGTGCCTGATGTACCTGGACCGGCACGGCAGCCCGGCCGACGTGCCGCTGATCCAGATGCTCGCGGTGCGGCTCCTGGTCGGGCAGACCCCCGGCGGCGGGTGGGGCTACGACGCCATCGCGGCGGTCCCGGCGGACGACGAGAAGCGGTTGCGGGCGATGAAGGCGGACCAGCCGGCCGGGAAACTGCACCCGGAGGTCGAGCGGTACGCCCGGGCGCTCGGCACCAGCGGGGGCACCGGCGACGACAACTCGAACACGCAGTTCGGCGTACTCGCGACCTGGATGGCCCGCAAGCACGGCGTCCCCGTCGAGGAGGCGCTGAAGCGCATCGAGGACCGGTTCACCGCTTCCCAGGACCAGCGGACTGGGAATTGGGCGTACCCCGGCGGGCTGATGCCGGGCCTGGTGGGCGCACCGGGCGGTCCCGCGATGCCCGGTGGGAGCCCGTCCATGTACTGCGCCGGCCTGCTGGGCATGGCAACGGGCCTGGCCCGGCGCGAGGACCGGCGCCTCAAGAACGAGGCGCCGGGCGGCACCAAACCGGACCCCAAGACGAAGCCCGACCCCAAGCCGGGCGACCCGTTCTACAACCCGCCGGCCGGCACCCCGCCGCCCAAGCCGCCGGCCCGCCCGGTCGGCCCGCAGGACCGCGTCGTGCAACTCGCCTTCGCCGGACTCGGGCTGACCGTGGCCGACCAGGTCCGCGGCGGCAGGGGGCTGCTCGGCGGCGGCGGCGGCCACGGCGTCTTCGACCTGTACTTCCTCTGGTCGCTGGAGCGGGTCGGCGTCATCTACGACGTGGACAAGATCGGCAACATCGACTGGTACGATGTCGGCTCGACCGCCATCGTGCGCTCACAGGCCAACAACGGCACCTGGTCCGGCGGGTACGGGGCCGAGGTGAACACCTCGTTCGCGGTCCTGTTCCTGTGCAAGTCGAACCTCGCCCGCGACCTGTCCAGCAAGGTGAAGAAGGATCCGACCAGCACGGAGATGCGGGCCGGGTCCGGGCCGTCCGCCACCGAACTGCTGCCCAACCGCCCCGCCGCCCCGGCCGCGGCCCCGCTCCCGGTCGTCAACCTGCCCAACCCGACCGGCGACGAGGGGATCGCGCTGGCGTCCAAGCTGCTCAAGGCGGGCGACGCCGACTGGGCGAAGCTGCTGACCGACGCGCGCGACGCCAAGGGGCCGACCCACACCCGCGCGCTGGTGGTGACGGCCACCCACACCGACGGCGACCGCAAGAAGGCGGCCCGCGACGCGCTCGCCGACCGCCTGTGCCGGATGACCGCGGCCACCCTCCGCACCATGCTCAAGGGGAACGAGGTCGAGCTGCGCCGGGCGGCGGCGCTGGCGTGCGCGATGAAGGACGACAAGGAGCACGTCGCGGACCTGATCGCCGCGCTGGACGACGCCGACGACGCGGTGGTGCGGGCCGCGCGGGCCGGGCTGAAGAGCCTGACCGGCAAGGCCTTCGCCACCGCCGCCGAGTGGCGCGAGTGGCACGCGAAGGAGAAGAAGTAGCCGCCCGCAACGTCAGCCGCCGCCACGCACGGCATGGGCAGCGTCTGACGCGACCGGTTGTGAATTATCGAGTTGCGCCCTACCACTCATACGGAATCGGGTTGATCGGTTCCCGTCGGACCGGCCGGGCTTGTCGGACCACCCCGTCGCTGACGCTCCGGGTTCGCC
>JAYUBA010001331.1:0-3280 GCA_043741075.1 Frigoriglobus sp. | reverse complement strand
CCGGTACCACCAGAGGCGCAACACTCAGGCCGCCAAGTCCCACAAGAAACAGCGGCATAAATGCGTCATCTGAACCCGCGCTGTACTGCTAATGAATTGCTTCTGTGGCGTAACGAAGGGGTTGTTCCGGCCGCACCCCGTGTGATCTTGGCACCCGAACTCGTCAGTAGGCTACGACCCACCGATAATCGCTACCGAGCAATCCTTGCTTTCCTTCGATGGCAAGCCGGTGTTGATCTCTGGACTGGTGAACCGCTCGCACCTGGTTCTGTTGAGGATCACCATATCTTCCCAGCGGCGTTGGCGAAGCGAAACGGAATTGATCGTGTGCTACTCGATTCCGTTGGAAACCGACTTCTTGTCTCGACCGAAACCAACCGTGACCTTGGGGACCGGTTGCCCCAAGATTACTTACTTCGTGTCCTGGACGACGCGCGTAAAGCGAACCTTCTTGAACGAAGGCGGGATCTTCTCAGAAGTGCATGCATCGTCCTTCCAGACTCGAGGGAAGAAATGCTCGCGGTCTTGGACGTGTCGGCTGCGGTGAACTTCATCACGAACCGAGCCGCGCGGATCTGTGACGCTTTAGAGAGGGTTCTTGGCGATTCCCTCCAGCGATCCGCGACAGAAGAAGATGAATAGCCGCATTAATGTCTTAATTTCTTTGGAAATCCGGTGATGACCATCCAGGAAGAGCAATCGTTCCTCACCGTTATCGTCGCGAACCCGGACGACGACACGCCGCGGCTCGTGTTCGCGGACTGGCTCGACGAGCGCGGCACCGACGACGACCGGGCGCGGGCCGCCCTCAATCCGCGCGCAGTGCCGGCTCGAATACCTCCCGACCGGCCGCGAGCGCCGCAAGCTCGAAGGTGAGGCCAAGGCGATCCTCCGCGCGAACGCGAAGCGGTGGACGAACGACCTGCGCGAGGCGGACCTTGACCTCGACTGGCAGTTCCGCCGCGGTTTCCTCGACGGCACCCAGATGTCGGCCACGCTGTTCGTCGAGCAGGGCAAGGAACTGTTAGCGCTCGCGCCGACGGTCCGCACGGTCTACTTCCCCCGCGCCGCCAACGAACTCACCCAACTCGCCGCCAGCCCGTTCCTCGCGCGGCTCGCGTCGGTAGACCTCACCCAGATGTGTACCTGCGGCTACTGCCCCATCGACGTGGAACTGCGCGACCTGTTCAGGTCGAAGCACGCGAAGGGTTGCAGCACCTGAACGTGTCGCGCGACCGCTTCGACGCCGCGGGCGCGCGGGCGCTGGCCCTCTCCGCGCACCTCGCCAACCTCACATCGCTCGACCTCTCGGACAACCCGGTGCGGGACGACGGGGCCGCGGCGCTGGTCGCGGCGCGGCACCTCACCAAACTCGCGCGGCTCAACCTCGCACACACCGACCTACAGACCGCCGGGGTCGAGGCGCTGGCGACCGCGAAACACTTCCCGTCCCTGGCGCGGCTCGAACTGAGCGGGAACGGCATCGACACTTACGGCGTGAAGGCACTGATCGCGGCCCCGTTCTTTAAACAGTTGACGGCACTCGACCTGTCGAAGAACCGAATCAACGAGGCCGGCGCGAAGGCTCTGGCTGAAGCGGCCGACGCGTCGAAGTTGGAGTTGCTCGACCTACGCACCTGCCGCTTGGGGCAGAAGGCGATTAAACTGATGAACGCGGCGTTCGGGAAGAAAGTGAAACTGTAGCCGGACCCGCGGGCGCGTGCAGAAGACCCGCGAGAAGTCGCTCGCGGCCGGGTTCGCGAACGCGGTGAACGTGAAAGGCGTCCTGTCGGGTGTGCGAGTTGGCCGCCTTGGCCGCCTTGGCCGCCTTGGCCGCCTTGGGCGGTAACGCCTTGTAAATCGAGGTTTTCCGAGGCAACAGCCTTGGCCGCCTTGGGCCACCTTGGGCGTCATTCTGACAACCGCTGACGTTCTACGTGGAACGGTACGACACCGCCCGCGGTCCGGCTACTCCGCGTCCTCCCGCCGCCGCGCCGCGGCTTCGCGATAGGCCGCACCCACCGGCAGCAGCTTCGGCCGCGGCACCACCACACCGGTGATGCCGCCGTGCGCGTCCCACAGTTCGCGGTAGCCCGACCGCAGGAAGTGGAACATCTCCGGGTCCGGGTGCTCCGCGAGGTAGTCCTTTACCAGTTCCGCCATCCGCGAATCGTACTGGCCCTTCGAGTGCGAATGCACCGCGTACCGGCCGGGGTGGCGGCGCAAGTCGCCGTCGAACGCCGGGCCGACGTGGTACAGTTCGTGGAACACCGTGATGAGCTTCTCGCGGAACGGTTGGTCGAAGAACCGCGGCAGGCAGAACGTCAGCACGTATAGCATCTCGCGGCCGTCCACGAAGAACCGCTGCACCTGGTAGTCGGTGGGGCCGTGCCGGCGGGTGAGCGTGCCGTCGCGGAAGCGGAGCGGGGTGACGCGGGCCTGGAGGCCGTACCGGCTGCGGTTGCGGCTGGGCGTGAACGTGACCAGCACCCGCGGCATGTGGACGTGCCGCAACTCCTCGCACCGGGCGGTCACGTCCGCGCACAGCGCCCGCATGCGGCCGGTGAAGTCGAACGCGGTTGCTTCGGGCGGGTCCGGGCGCCGGTGCCGCGCGCCGTCCGGGATCACCCAGCGGGCGGGCAGCGGGCGGCGGGCGTCCCACCGCAGTTCCAGCGGCAGCGCGAAGGGGCGGCGGTTCCGTGTGCCGGTCATCCGAAGACGCCTGGGTGCGGGGAGCGCGACAAGGTGCCATGCTAGGACGGAACCCGAATGCGGTCAACGATGTACCCGTGGCCGAATCGCGCCGCGCGTGTCGCCGGGAAATTCGATTGAAGCGGCGCGCCCGGTCCGGCCGATAGAAGCGGCAACACCGGATCGGCCACGCCCAGGGCGTGCGCCGGTCCGCGAAGTGATCCGGAACGAGGTGCGTGATGCGGACCAATCGGCGGTGGACGGCGAGCGTCACGGCCCTTCTCGGCCTGGCCCTGTCGTGTGCGACCGGGTGCCAGACGGTGATGGGCGGGATGACGCTCCCTAGCGGGCGGTATCTGGAACACTACCCGCAGTACTTCGCCCCGGACCCGGCCTTCCCGCTGCCGCGCGAGCTGGCGAGCCAGGAAGACCCGGAGGGCGCGGCCCGTCGCGGCGGCGGAGCGGCCCCGGTCGCGCCCGGCCAGCCAGTACCGGCGGGCGGCGGGCGCTAGTTCGGACTCGGACAGTGCCAGTGGTTTTTGAACGAGCCGCGACGGGAGGGCGCGGGCCAGACACCGAATCTAAAAGG
>JAYUBA010001330.1:0-10597 GCA_043741075.1 Frigoriglobus sp. | reverse complement strand
GGCCGGCGGCGACCACCACGACGACCACCACGGCGGTGGTGGAATGGGCGGCATGGGTGGCATGGGCGGCATGATGTAAGCCCGGAGCAGTCGTAAAGTCGTCACGTCAAAAGTCGTAAAGTCGGACACAGTCCCGGCGAACGATGGCGTGACGACTCGTATTCGACCTTATGACTTTCGACCTTACGACTTTACGACGAGGTATTTGACATGGCCAAAGCAGATAAGCAACTGTCCCTGAAGCCGCTGGACGACCGCGTGGTGCTGGAACCGCTGGAGGCGGAGGAGAAGACCAGCGGCGGCATCCTGCTGCCGGACAACGCCAAGCAGAAGCCGCAGCAGGGCAAGGTGATCGCGGTCGGCCCCGGCAAGCTGAACGACAAGGGCACCCGCCTGGCGATGGCCGTTAAGGTCGGCGACACCGTCCTGTTCGGCAAGTACAGCGGGTCGGACGTGGAAGTGAACAGCAAGGAATACAAGATCGTCCGCGAGAGCGAGATCCTCGGCAAGGTCACCAAATAGCGAGTGATGAGTGATGAGTGATGAGTGATGAGTCCGGGCACGGATTCTCACTCGTCACCGCGCTCAACAACGGCGGTTTTTTACTCATCACTCATGACTCATCACTCGTAACTTGAGGGAAAAATGGCGAAGCAACTGCTGTACACCGACGACGCCCGGAAGAAGCTCCTGACGGGCGCGGAGAAGCTGACCCGCGCGGTCGGGTCCACGCTCGGGCCGACCGGCCGGAACGTCATCATCGACAAGTCGTTCGGCGGGCCGACCGTCACCCAGGACGGCGTGACCGTCTCGAAGGAAATCGACCTGCCCGACCCGTTCGAGAACATGGGCGCGAAGCTCGTGAACGCGGTCGCCCAGAAGACCAGCGACTCGGCCGGCGACGGCACCACCACCGCGACCATCCTCGCGTTCGCCATCTACCAGGAGGGGCTGCGGAACATCACCGCGGGCGCCAACCCGATGGCCGTCAAGCGCGGCATCGACAAGGCCGTCGCCGCCGCGGTCAAGTTCCTCGAAGACCACCTCGCCCGGACCATTCGCCCCATCGACAAGGGCGGGCGCGACGACCTCGAGAACATCGCCAGCATCTCCGCGAACAACGACCCGAAGATCGGCAAACTGATGGCCGAGGCGTTCGCCAAGATCGGGCGCGACGGCGTCATCACCGTCGAAGAGGGCAAGACCTCCGAGACCGTGCTGGAGTTCGTCGAGGGGATGCAGTTCGACAAGGGCTACATCTCGCCGTACTTCGTGGTCAACACGCCCGAACTGCGGTGGGAGCAGGAGGACGTGTCGGTCCTGCTGTTCGAGAAGAAGCTCTCGAACGTCCGCGAGATGCTGCCGCTGCTGGACCGCGTGGCGCAGGCCCGCAAGCCGCTGCTCATCATCGCCGAGGACGTGGAGAGCGAGGCGCTGGCGGTGCTGGTCGTGAACCGGCTCCGCGGGCTGCTCGAAGTGTGCGCGGTGAAGGCGCCCGGCTTCGGCGACCGCCGCAAGGCCATGATGGAAGACATCGCGGTGCTGACCGGCGGCACGTTCGTCAGCGAGGACCGGGGCATCAACCTGGACAGCATGACGGCCCCCAGCCCGCAGGAGGTGCAGCGGGGTGCCCGCCCGGAGCCGGTCGTGTTCGCGCTGCTCGGCCACGCCCATCAGGTGGTGGTCGATAAGGAGAACTGCACGGTCATCGTCGAGCCGGACAAGGACCGCAAGGCGGCCCTGGACGCCCGCGTGAAGACCATCCGCACGCAGATGGACCAGACCGAGAGCGAGTACGACAAGGAGAAGTTCTCCGAGCGGCTGGCGAAGCTCGTCGGCGGGGTCGCGATCATCAAGGTCGGGGCTTCGACCGAGGCCGAGATGAAGCAGACCAAGGGCCGCGTCGAGGACGCGCTGCACGCCACCCGCGCGGCGGTGGCCGAGGGCATCGTCCCCGGCGGCGGCGTCGCGCTGCTCCGGTGCATCGCCACGGTCGAAGCGCTGGGCGAGAAGCTGAAGGGCGACGAGCGCATCGGGGCCGAGATCGTGGCCCGCGCGCTGCTCAAGCCGATCCGCACCATCGCCGAGAACGGCGGCGTGGACGGCGCGGTCGTGGCCGACGAGGTGACCACCCGCGGCGAGAAGGACCCGAACATCGGGTTCAACGCGAACACCGGCAAGTACGAGGACATGTTCAAGGCCGGCGTCCTCGACCCGCTCCGCGTCACCCGCAGCGCCCTGACCAACGCCGCCAGCATCGCCGGCCTGATGCTGACGACCGAGGTCATGATTACCCGGATCGACGAGGACGACAAGAAGTCCAAGGTGAGCGGGGCGATCGCCTGACGCCGGTGGGCAGAAGCCAGTGGGCAGTGGGCAGTGAAGAGCGGTAACCCGCATTCACCGTTCGCTGCCCACTGGCTATTATGGATGTGGTGTTCTTCAACTGCACGCTGTCCACTGCCCGCTGCCCAATCATATGGCCGAAAAGCGCTGCTACTACGAAGTCCTCAGCGTGACTCGCACCGCCACCGAGGTCGAGATCACGAAGGCGTACCGCGTCCTCGCCAAGCAGTACCACCCGGACCGCAACACCGGGGACGACGAGGCGAAGGTCCGGTACGCCGAGGTGGACGAGGCGTACGCGGTGCTGAACGACGCGGGCAAGCGCGCCCGGTACGACCGCCACGGGCACGCCGGCGTGGAGGGCCTGGACCACGGCGGGGCGGGCGCACCGGACGTAGGCGACTTCTTCGGCGGGCTGGGCGGCCTGATCGGTGACTTCCTCGACGGCATGGGCGGCGGGCGCGGGCGGCGCGGGCCGCGCCGCGGCGAGGGCGTCGCCGCCGCACTCGAAGTCGAACTGCTCGAGGCCGCGACCGGGGTGCGCCGGGAGTACACCGTCACGACGGAGCAGATCTGCCGCGCGTGCGCCGGCGGCGGCGCGAAGCCCGGCACGCAGCCGTCGCAGTGCCGCCGGTGCCGCGGCCAGCGCGTGGAAGTGGTGAGCGTCGGCCCCGGCTTCGCCCAGCAGATCCGCTGCCGCGGGTGCGGGGGCCGCGGGGCGGTCATCACCGACCCGTGCCCGGCGTGCCGCGGCGCCGGCCGCGAACAGGTGCCCGAACAGGTGGTCGTGACCGTCCCGCCGGGCGTGGACGACGACACCATCCTCACCTACCCCGGCCGCGGCCACGCCGGCGACCCGGGCGCGCCGCGCGGCGACCTGGAGTTCCACCTCCGCGTCCGCCGGCACAAGGCGTTCGAGCGCGACGGGCACCACCTGCGGTGCGAGTGCCGGGTCTCGTTCGCCCGCGCCGCGCTCGGCGGCCCGGTCGAGATCGGCACGCTCACCGGCGAGAAGGTGACGTTCGAGGTGCCCCGCGCGAGCCAGACGCACACCGTGGTGCGCGTGCCCGGCCACGGGATGCCGGCGCGCCCGGACGGCCGCCGCGCCAGCGAGGGGAAGGGCGACCTGCTCGTGCGACTGATCGTCGAGACGCCCACCAAACTCACCGCGGAGCAGGAGGAACTGTTCCGCCGGCTGGCCGAGTTGGAGAACGCGCCCGCGCCCGGCCCGACGAAGGGGATTTTCGGCAAACTGAAGGACCGCCTGACCGGCGAGACCCCTCCAAAGGACGAGAAGAAGTGACCGCCGGCGCGCTCCCCTCTGGGGCGCGGCTAAACGAAAGACGATACGATGCCTGACGACACACCCGAAGAACCGACGAACGAACTGGCCGCGGTCCGCGCGAAACTGGACGCGACCGAGCAGGAGCTGAACAACTACAAACTGAAGCTGGCCGACTTCGACAACGCCCGCAAGCGGATGCTGCGCGACGCGGAGGTGGAGCGGCGGTACGCGGTCGAGCCGCTGGCCCGCGACCTGATCGCGGCGCTGGACAACCTGGACCGCGCGCTGGACGCCGCGAAGCGCGCCGGCGACGCCGGGCCGCTCGCGACCGGCGTGTCGGCCACCGCGGCGCAGTTCCTCGACGCGCTCAAGCGCCACGGCGTCACCCGCATCGAGTGCCCGCCGGGCACCGCGTTCGACCCGAACCTGCACCAGGCGGTGATGCAGCAACCGGGCACCGCGTTCGGCCCCGGCGAAGTGGCGCAGGTGCTTCAGCACGGCTTCCTGATCCACGACCGCGTGTTGCGCCCGGCCTCCGTCGTCGTCGCAACCGGCGACTCAATTCCAAATCACAAGTAACAATACTCGAACAAGACCGACGGCCGCCGCGATGTGTCTCCCTGCCTTCTGTCTTGATTCTTGTTTGTGATTTGGCCCTTGAGATTTGTGATTTCCAACCCGAAGGGTTGAGCGATGCCGACTTACGACTACAAGTGCAACGCGTGCGGGCACACGTTCGACGAACTGCAATCGTTCTCGGAGCCGCCGCTGGCGAAGTGCCCGAAGTGCAAGAAGAACAAACTGGAGCGCCTGTTCGGGGGCGGCGGGGCGATCATCTTCAAGGGCGGCGGCTTCTACGAAACCGACTACCGCCGCGCCGGCGAGACGGCGGAAAAGGGCGAAGGCGACGCCGCCAAGGGCGAGACGAAGGACACGAAGGACACGAAGGCGGAAACGCCGGCCGCGGCGGCCACCGACAGCGCGCCCGCGAAGACCGAAGCGAAAACCGAGACCAAGAGCGAGCCGAAGGGCGACGCGAAGGGCAGTGGGGGCGCGAAGAAGAAGGGGACGTGAGCGCGAGCCGGTCGTCCGGGTCGCCGGGGGAATTTCCGAAGTCCGGGCTGGGGCGAGCCGATGAATAAGGTGCAATGTCCGATCTGCGACGCGGCGATGCCGGGCAACTGGCAGGAGTACCCGGACTACCCGTTCTGCTCCGCGCGGTGTCGCAAGATCGACCTGGGTCGGTGGCTCGATCAGAAGTACCGGGTGCCCGACCCGACGCCGCCCGACGCCGCCAACCGCTCCACGCCCGCCGAGGGCGACGCGGACTGACCCGCCCGCCGTTCCCCCGGCCGATCCTCCGGCCGATAGTCCGATATACCCGCACGAAGGCCGCGCGTTCGCGACGCGCGGCCTTCGCCTTTTCGGCTACAGTATAGCGTCGGCCCCGACGGGTCCGCGTCGCCCCGCCGGGGCGACCGCGAAACCGATCCGAACGGCCCCCACTTTCCTGCCCGGTGCGCGGTGACGTTCCTCATCGACGGGTACAACCTGATGTACGCGGCCGGGCTGGCGAGCCGGGGAATGCCGGCACCGCAGTTCGACCGCGCCCGCGGGCGGTTCCTCGACTGGCTCGCGGACGGCGCGACGGGTCGCGCCACGCTCCGCGTGATCTTCGACGCACTGCTGGCACCGAGTCCGTCGCTCGAAACGGTCCACCGCGGCGTGCGGGTGCGGTTCGCGTTTAAACAAACGGCCGACGACGTGATCGAGGAGCTGGTCGCGGTGGAGCAGAAGCCGACCGCGGTCACGGTGGTGTCGAACGACAACCGCGTGCGCGAAGCCGGTCGCCGCGCCGAGTGCCACCTCGCCACCTGCGAAGAGTTCATCGACTGGCTCATCAACCCGTCGTCCGGGCCGGAATCTGACGCCCCGCGTGCGCCGGACGACAAGCCCGTGTCGGCGGTGAGCGACGACGACATGACCGAGTGGCTGAACGCGTTCACCGCGCCGAAGCCGAAGCGGTGAACCCGGCGCGTCCCGCGCCGCCTGAAGCCCCTTGCGGCCGAGTCGTTGCATCCGCTACCGTAGATGCTCCCGATCTTCATCCGACAGGACGCTATGGCGACCGCGACCGACCCCGAAGCCAACGGAACCGCCGACGCGCGGGCCAAGCCCCCGTTCCTCCGGCGGGTGCGGATTCGCGGCTACAAGAGCATCGCCTTCTGCGACGTGACGCTCGAACCGCTCACGATCCTCGTCGGCCGCAACGCGTCGGGGAAAAGCAACTTCCTGGATGCGCTCGCGTTTATCGAATCCTTGCTAAGTTTGGACGTGTTTGATGCCGTGAAGCGACATGGTGGATTCTCCTCGATCATTTGTAAGTCTCCGACGACATCAGAGATTGAGTTTACGGTCGAAGCCGAAATCCCTCACGTCACGCCAACGCTAACCACGACAAGGCGCGTATCATACCGACTGGCTCTCAATTGCGCCGATCATGAAGATGTGCAGATTGTCGATGAAGAGTTGGTATCACTCGATGGGATCGAACCAGCGAGCCTTGCTCCGAGCCGAAGCGACCTTTACCGGGTTTTGCTCAGGGCGTTTAACGGAGATGCTCAACACACTCGTGAATACATGAATTCAATGTATCCAACCGATGTCGCCCTCATAGGCAGCAAACGATCAGGATGGGTAGGCAGTGCTTTCCAAAAGCACATGAAAGCTATCGGAGTATACAATTTCTTCCCTAGTACTATGCGACAGCCACAGATTCATACCCCCGGAGGTTTACTCGAACGATCAGGTCGAAATCTTCCCGATGTCTTGCGTCGGTTGGATCAGGCGGAACCGGTTTTATTCAGGCGATTATGCGATTATCTTTCTGCAATTATCGAACAGGTCGTTGCAGTCCGCCCCGTGACAATCGGTGGGTACGATACACTTCGTTTTCAAATGAACGCCGCGCCTGGGCAGGCGCCTGTGGATTTTGACGCCGCAAGTATGTCTGACGGAACATTGCGAATTCTCGCCTCACTCACCGCAGCGTTTCAGGTCGCCCCAGGAGGCGGTCCCCCCAGCCTCATCGCCATTGAGGAACCCGAAACTTCCCTTCACCCCGCGGCAATGCGGGCGCTGGTGGATGCTCTCGACGAGGCCACACTTCGCACTCAGATTCTGCTCACAACGCACAGTGCGGAGATGCTGGATAACCCGACCATCAAGCCGGAGAATATTCGCGTCGTGCAGATGATCGACGGCCAGACCGTGATCGCGCCCGTCGATGCGGCGAGTGTCGAGATTGTTCGTCGCAACCTGAACACACTCGGCGGCTTGGAACGCGACAACCTTCTCGAACCGGACCTTGATGACGTTGACCGGCAGCAACGGCTTAAGCAGGGAGTGTTGGAGTCGCCCAAATGACTCTCTACGTTTCGCTCATCGTGGAAGGGCATTCCGAGGCTGGTGGAGCAACCGAGCGCCTCCTACATCGGATTTGGAAGGAACTGCTTGTCGCACCGATTCGCTTGCAGGTTCTCACCCCCTCGCGATGTAAACGAGACTCGTTCATCAATCCCAAACATCCTGAGTTCGGCGCGAAGGTTGAAGAAGCCTCACTGAAATTAACCCAACGCCTTCGTCGCGAACAAGAGGCGAAAGGTTTGTTACTCTTGCTCCTCGACGCGGAAAAAGACTGCCCCGTGGAACTCGCACCGAAGCTGCTGACCGCAGCGCAAACCGTTCGCGGCGATATCGATATCACATGCGTATTCGCAAAACAGATGCTGGAAAACTGGATCGTCGCGGGTGCGTCAACACTCGCGGGTATCAACGATCTGCCCGATTCGCTCCCGACACGAGACCATCCCGAAAACGGTAGCGGAAAAGGGTGGTTGAAAGCTCGATTCGGCCCTCCGAACTTGGGCCGGACGTACAAAGAAACTGTCGATGCGAAGGTCTTTGTCGAGAAAATGGACCTCCGTGAGTGCCATCAAAACTCGCGGTCGTTTCGGAAACTCTGCAAGGAACTCGAAGCCCGGCTTCCGCCTCCGCCACCTGAACCGCCCCCTCCGCCGGAATTGCCGACCGAGTAATCTTCCCCTACCCACTTTGCCGATGTTACCGGTTGGGCAACCGTCCTTGTGGCGGCGGCGCGCCTTCGGCTAAACTGGGCGCATGAACACGTTCACGCCCGCCACGGAGCGAACGGCCATGACGGCCCTCAACGTACTCTTCGACATCGCGGACGAGCGCGACGCCCACAAGCCCGCGCCGCCGGCGCTGTTCGCGGACATCGTCTTCGACCGCCCGCTCGACCACGCGTACACCTACGGCGTCCCGGACCACCTCGCCACCAAGATCGGCGTCGGGAAGCGCGTCGAGGTGCCGTTCGGCAAGGGCGGCAAAGCCACCGCCGGGTTCTGCGTCCGCGTCACCGACGCGCAACCGACCACCGCGTTCGAGATCAAGACCGTCACCCGCGTCCTCGACGACGACGCCATCGTTGACGAACACGTCATGAAGCTGACGCGGTGGATGGCGGACTATTACCTGTGCGGGTGGGGTCAGGTGCTGCACGCGGTCGTGCCCGCCGGCGTGCGCGACAACGCCGGCACGCGGGTCGCGTCGTTCGTCGAAACCCTGCCCAAGGACAAGCTGCCGAACCCGCTGCCGACCGTCACGCCGCAGCAGAAGGCCGCGCTCGACGCGCTCAAGAAGGAGAACCGGCCGCTCGAAGTGCTTCAACTCGCGCGGCTCGCCAAGTGTACGACCGGCGTCGTCGGCGGGCTGGTCAAGAAGGGGCTGGTGCGGAAGTTCAGCGAGCGCATCGAGACCGACGCCGCGGCGCCCGGCCGCGACACCGAGGGCGACAACGCACAGGGGGCCAACGCCCCCCGCGCCGAGTTGACACTCAACGCCGGTCAGTCGCGCGTGTGGGCGCAACTCAAGGGCGCGCTCGAAACCGGCGGCTACCACCCGTTCCTGCTACACGGCGTCACCGGTAGCGGGAAGACGGAGGTGTACCTGCGCGCCATCGAAGAGGTGGTGCGGCAGGGGAAAGAGGTTATCGTTCTGGTGCCGGAGATCTCGCTCACCCCGCAGACGCTCGAGCGGTTCCGGGGGCGGTGCGGGAACCTCGCGGTGCTGCACAGCCACCTCACCGACGCCGAGCGCGGCGGGTACTGGCGCCGCGTCGCCACCGGGCACATTCAGGTCGTCGTCGGCGCGCGCAGCGCCGTGTTCGCTCCGACGCGCAAGCTCGGCCTCATCGTCATCGACGAGGAGCACGAGAACAGCTTCAAGCAGGAATCGACGCCGCGCTACCACGCCCGCGACGTGGCCGTGATGCGCGCCCGGCTCGAAGGCATTCCCATTCTGATGGGGTCGGCGACGCCGAGCCTCGAAAGCTGGGCGAACGCGGAGCGCGGCAACTACACGATCCTGAGTATGCCGCACCGCGTGGAAGACCGGCCGCTGCCCGCGGTGAAACTCATCGACTTGCGGCACGAGCCGAAGCCGCCCGGCAAGCACTTCGCCATCGGCCCGACGCTCGAATCCGCGATGCGGCAGACGCTCAAGGACAAGGGGCAAATCATTCTGCTGCTGAACCGGCGCGGGTTCAGCACGCATGTGCATTGCGAGGCGTGCGGGTACGTCGCGCAGTGCGCCCACTGCGACCTCGCGCTCACGTTCCACCGCACCAAGAACGCGCTCGTGTGCCACTACTGCGGGTTCGAGACGGCCCCGTTCATGAAGTGCCCGACGTGCGCCCAGCCGTCGATGCGGTATCAGGGGTTGGGCACCGAGAAGCTGCAAACGGAGATCGAGGAGAAGTTCCCCGGCAACGTGTGCCAGCGGATGGACTCGGACACGATGTCCAAGCCGGGCAGCCACCAGCGCGTCCTCGACGCCTTCCGCGACGGGCTGATTCAGATTCTGGTCGGCACGCAGATGATCGCGAAGGGGCTGGACTTCCCGAACGTGACGCTCGTGGGCGTGGTGAACGCGGACGTGGGCCTGCACCTGCCGGACTTCCGCAGCGCGGAGCGCACCTTCCAGTTGCTCGCGCAGGTGGCGGGCCGCGCGGGTCGCGGGGAGAAGGGCGGGCACGTCCTCGTTCAGACGTTCACGCCGGACCACCCGTGCATCACGCTGGCGTCGCACCACAACTACGCCGAGTTCGCGAAGCTCGAACTGGTGCACCGGAAGCAGCACAGATACCCGCCGTACGAGCGGATGGCGCGGTTGATCGTGCGGAGCGAGAAGGAGGCCGCGGCGTGCGCGTTCGCGGACACGCTGGCGGCGGCGTTCAAGGAGGCGATGAAGCGGGTGGCGAACCCCTCGATTCGGCTGCTCGGCCCGGCGGAGTGCCCGGTGTTCCGGCTGAACAACTTCTACCGGTTCCACTTCCAGGTGCAGTCCGACAGCAGCGCGGCGCTGCACGACGTGCTACGCAACGTGCTGGCACTGGCGAAGCCGCCGAGTGGCGTCGAGTTCCAGGTGGACATCGACCCGTACAGCATGATGTGAGTATCGGATGATCCGTTCTTGACGGATGCGCCGCGCAAGGTATGATAGTAGTGGGCGCTTGGACACTCCTATTGAGGCTGCTATGCCCTACGACGTGCGAGCAGTGGCTAACTTCTTCCTCGACCGGGCCGCAGATGCCGGGCAGAAGTTAGATCACATGAAGCTCCAAAAGCTGGTCTACATCGCTCACGGATGGTATCTCGCTGTCACCGGAGAACCGCTCATTTACGAGCGCGTCGAAGCGTGGCCGTATGGTCCGGTCATTCCTGACCTGTACCACGAACTCAAGAAGCATGGGCGCCGCCCGATTAGTGATCGGCTCTCGGTTGTCGATCTAGCAGTACAGCGCGGGTTCAAATGACGCATTTATGCCGCTGTTTCTTGTGGGACTTGGCGGCCTGAGTGTTGCGCCTCTGGTGGTACCGGAGCACG
>JAYUBA010001329.1:0-3284 GCA_043741075.1 Frigoriglobus sp. | reverse complement strand
CCCCACAAGAACACGGAACCATCACGACCGTCCACCGGCGAGCAGGCGATGAACGAGACCACGACGACCAAAAAGACCGAGTTCGTGTTCCGCCGCCTGGCCGACTCGTTCGACCAGTTCACCGGCGACCTGTGGGGCGCGGTCCCCCTCTGGCTGCTCGCCGTCGTGGTGGTGCTCGTCGCCGCGCGCGTCGTCTACCGGTACGCGAACCCGGCGAGCCGCGCGCCCGGTGCCAAGGACCCGGGCGCGAAGGCGCTCTCCGCGGGCATGTGGGGCGCGGCCGTCGGCCTCACGATCTGGGTGCTGGTCGCGTACTACGTCCGCGACACCGAGCAAACCCGGCGCACGCCCGAGGCCGTCTCCGTCCTCGGGTCGGGCAACGTCGCCAAGTGGTACAGCTTCACCATCGGGCTGTTCGTCCTCGGGTGCGCGTTCGTCGCCCTCATGTACGTCAAGGACACCAAGACCGTGCGGTGGTTCTGGGCGGTCCCGCTCGCGCTCCTCCGCGTGACCGTGTACGCGATCCTGTGCCTCGTGTTCCTCCTGCCCGCCGTCCAGACGTGGGAGGACACGAACAAGCAGTCGCGCGTCGTCATCCTGCTCGACATCACGCCGAGCGTCACCACGGTGACCGACGAGACCGGGACGCGGGACAGCAAGGCGCGGACCCGCATGGACGTGCTCATCGAGTTCCTGACCGACGAGAAGGTCGCGTTCCTGAAGAACCTGCTGGAGAAGAACCCGGTCGCGATCTACGCGTTCGGCACCCGCTTGGACGTGGAACCGCAGGTCGTCGAGCAGGGCGGGGTGCCGTGGTCGCGGGCCGAGTGGCAGTCGTTCGCCGCGTACGACTTCAAGCCGTTCGTCCTCCGCGGGCTGTCCGAGGAGGGCCGGGCGCAGCTGAAGCAAATGCCCGAGTGGGACGGCGAACGGCCCGGCACCGCCGACTGGGCGGCGACGCTCTACGCCCGCCGCGAGGACCCGGAGTTGCAGGCCAACTTCAAGCTGTCCTCGGCCGACGACGCCGAGCGGCTCCGCAAGAACCTGGACCGGCTCGACAAGCGGATCGACGTGGCCCGCACCATCATGCTCGGCACCAACGTGGCCGACTCGATCACGGCCGCGGTCAACCGCGAGTCGGCGAACATGGTGCAGGGCGTGATCGTGTTCTCCGACGGCCGGAGCAACCTGGGGTCCGACTCCGGGTTCCTGGAACTGCGCGAGCGGGCCGCCCGCGAGAAGATCCCGATCTTCACCGTCGCCGTCGGCGAGGACCGGCAGACGGCCGCCGTACTCATCACCGACGTGCAGGCGCCGGACAGCGCGCCCATCGACGAGGAGTGGAAGATCGTCGTCGAGGCCGACGCGGTGAACATGGCGAACCGCGAGGTCGAGGTCGAACTCCACCTGTTCAAGCCCGGCTCGGACATGAAGTTGGTGGACCTGGACGGCAAGCCGAAGAGCGACCACAAGATGCTCGCGAAGATGGTGTTCGCGCCCGGCGACCCGCCGCACGGGCAGGCCGAGTTCGTCATCGACCCGGCCAAAATGCCGAAGGAGCTGACGACCGACTCGAAGGACGCGGCGATCCAGAAGCGGGTGCTCCTGGAGGGTAAGTGGGGGGCCGTCGCGGTGATCGCCAAGCAGACGGAGGAGGCGACCAAGGACAAGTTGCACGTCCGCGCCCGGCCCGACATCAGCGTGGTGCAGCAGAAGCTCCGCGTGCTGCTCGTGGCCGGCGCCCCGTCGCGCGAGTTCGCGTTCCTCCGCACGCTGCTCGTGCGCGAGGTGCAGGACAAGCGCGCGTCGCTCACCACCTTCGTGCAGAACGAGGCCGGCACGTCGAACAAGCTCACCGCGGAAGAGGGGGAGACGATCATCGCCCGGTTCCCGAACCGGTTCGACCTGACGAACAAGCCGAACGCGGACCCGTTCGAGAAGCCGTACAACCTGAACGAGTACGACGTGATCCTCGCGTTCGACCCGGACTGGACGGAGCTGTCGCAGCAGCAGGCCGAGGACCTGGGCCGGTGGGTCCGCGAGGGCGGCGGGGGCCTCATCTACGTGGCCGGGCCGATCAACACCTTCCAGCTCGCCCGCACCGAGGAGACCAACGGCCGCCTCACGCCCCTTCTGAACATCCTCCCGGTGGTGCCCGCGGACATCGTCGCCCAGCGGATCAAGCCGATCCCGAAGGTTCCGCGGCGGCTCCACCTGCACCCGGAGCGGATCATCGGCTCGGACCTGCTGAAGCTCGACGACAAGGTGCCCGACGACCCCAAGGCCGGGTGGGAGCGGTACTTCACCGACCGCGACAAGTACGCCCCGGACCCGGACCTCAAGAAGGAACTGTTCCCGGAGCGCGGGTTCTTCTCGTCGTACCCGGTGAAGGACGTGAAGCCGGGCAGCGCGGTGCTGGCCGAGTTCGCGGACGCCGGCGACAACGGCGAGCCGGTACTCCTCCCGTGGATCGTCACCAACAACCCGTCGGCCGCGTACCGCACCGCGTTCGTCGCGTCCGGCGAGCTGTACCGGCTCCAGGTGTTCGAGCCGTCCGAGGGGACCGGCCGCGAGTTCTTCCAGCGGTTCTGGGTGAAGATGATCAAGTACATGGGGGCGAAGCGGAACATCAAGGCCCCGCGCGGGCGGGTGCTGGTGGGCCGCGAGGGCGTGGCCGGCGCGCCGCTCCGCGTCCAGGCCCGCGTACTCAACGAGAGTGCCCGGCCCTACGACATCGGCCGCATCGACCCGAAGTTCAAGATCGTGCAGGAGGCGCCCGGCGGCGGGAAGCGCGAGTACGGCCCGTTCCCCCTGTTCGCGAAGGAGACCGCCGGCCGCGCGTTCGACGGGTACTACGCCGGGCAGGTGACGCTCGACCCGAAGGAGTTCCCGGCCGGCGACTTCCTGTACCGCGTCGTGGTGGACGTGCCCGAGTCGCCCGGCGACACGCTCACCGGCGAGTTCCGCGTCCGCAAGTCGGACCCGGAGATGGACAACACCAAGCCCGACTACCCGGCGATGCTGAAGATGGCGAGCGACTTCGGCGGGGACTTCCAGCTGCGCCTCACGGACAAGTTGAAGGGCGAGTTCGGCAAGAACCTGCCCCAGGAGGCGGGCGTGTCGAAGCTGGCGTTCAAGATCACCGACCACGAGATGCTGAAGCTGATCCCGGAGTGCATGAAGCCCGAACAGAAGCATCTGAAAAACCGCGGCCCGGTCAACGACCTGTGGGACCGGGGCGTGACGATGCCGACCTACGACGCCGAGATGGACCCGGCGGTCCG
>JAYUBA010001328.1:0-3284 GCA_043741075.1 Frigoriglobus sp. | reverse complement strand
GGGTCGATCCGGCTGTCGGCCCCGCCGCACAGCATCACGTCCGCGTCGCCCCGCGACACGAGCCGGAAGCCCTCGCCCACGGCCTGCGTGCCGGCCACGCACGCGGTCACCACGGTGTTGTTCGGCCCCTGGCAGTTGAACGCCATCGAGATGTGCGCCGCCACCATGTTCGGCAGGTACTTGAGCAGCCACAGCGGGAACAACGGGGTGTCCCGGCGCGTCGGGTCGGGCAGCTTCGTCTCGTCGAAGTCGCCGTTCTCCTGGCACGCGCGCGCCAGCAGGGGCGCGAGTTCGCCCAGGTCCATCGGCACCAGCCCGGTGCCCATCACTACGCCGAACCGCTCCGGGTCGGTCGTCTCCGGGTCGAGGCCGCTGTCGGCGACGGCCAGTCCGGCGGCACCGATGCCGAACTTCGCGGCCCGGCCCATCACCTTGATCGACTTGCGGAACTTGTCCGGGATGTACGGTGCCGGGTCGAAGTTGTGGACCTCCCCGGCCACCCGGATCGGGTGGTTGGACGCGTCGAACGAGCGGATCGGGCCGATCCCGCTGTGCCCGTCCACGCACGCCCGCCAGAACGCGTCTTTGCCCACCCCGTTGGGCGCCACCACACCCACCCCGGTAATCACCACCCTGCGCATGACGTTACCCCGATCGGCCGCCCCTGATCCTCGTCCGTGAGGAGGACGGCGCGTCACGCTGACCCGAATGACCCAACACATGCAACCCACGCGACCACCCCATCTTCACCATCTTCACTAAAATTATCCCTTACGCCCTTCTCCTTCAATCCCCTGTCCGGTGCCGAATCCGAGTATCCCGCGCACCTTGCGCAGTTTATCTCGGTACACTCGGTACAACCGGATCAGAGCGCCATGACGGGGGTTACCGGGTGGAATCGCGCGGGATGGGAGGAAGAAAAAAGCGAACCGCGTGCCGCGCGGGCGAATCCGGGGGTGCGGGCGGGGAACGATCTTTGGCCCCGGCTCGCCGCACCGTTATAATCTGACTACGCGGGCGGGACGGGGAACCCCGCCCCCGCACCCCGAAGGGACGAACACCGATGCGCCTCCCGATCAGCCGCCCGTCCGGCCTGTTCGCCGCCGCCGTCGCCGGCCTGCTCGCGTCCGCCGCCGCGTCGTTCGGCCAGCAGGCCGGCGACGCGATGTTCGTTACCGTCCAGAACCCGATCACCAGCGACGCGGTCGCGCGCATCAAGAACCAGATCAACACCCGGATGAACGACCCCAACCCGCAGCGGCGGGTGGCGACGATCGTGTTCGACTTCAACCCGGACGGCAAGCCGGCCGCGACCACCGACTTCGGCCCGTGCTTCGACCTGGCCGACTTCATCGGCAACGTCACCCTGAAGCGGGGGGACAGTACGGTCGCGTTCGTCCACGCCCCGGTCACCGGGCACACGGTGCTGCCGGTCCTCGCGTGCGGCCAGTTGGCGATCGGCAAGGCGGGCGTGATCGGCCCGGTCGTGGTGGAGGGCGTGCCCCCGCTGGACGTGGAGGTCCGCCAGCAGGCGTACCGCAAGAAGTACAAGGACGCCGACCGGTGGCCCATCGTCCAGAAGATGTTCGACCCCGGCGTGCAACTCGTGCGGGGCAAGCCCCGCGAGGGCGCGGACCGGGCGGTGTACGCCGACGCGAAGGACCCGGACGCGGTCGGGCGGCTCGCCCCCAACCCGGTCCCGGTGCAGGGCGCGCAGGACGGCCAGTACGGGAGCTACCCGGCCCCGGTGGCGCGGGCTCTGGGCCTCGCCCACGCCCGCGCCGACTCGCGGAAGGAGGTGGCCGAGGCGTACGGCCTGCCCCCGTCGAGCGTGCGCGATGACCCGCTCCAGGGGCGCACCCCGGACGCCTACCAGTGGCCGCTCAAGAACGACGTGGACGGGGCGATGCGCGAGTCGGTCAACCGCGTCATCCGCGACGTCCGCAAGAAGAAGGGGAACGTCCTCATCCTGGTACTCAACTGCGGCGGCACCGACCTGGACACCGCCCGCGGGCTGGCCGAAGACCTCATCAAGGCGCAGACCGGCGAGGAGGCGATCCAGATCATCGCGTTCGTACCGGAGGGCGCGCCGGACGCGGCGGCCGTCGTCGCGCTGGGGTGCTCCGAGATCGTGATGACGCGGCCCAAGGCCGGGGCCGACGGGGGCGAGGCGAAGGAGGCCGAGTTCGGCAACTTCGACCGGTACGTCAAGTCCGCCAAGCCGGTCGCCATCGACGCCCAGCGGCAGAGCCTCCGCAAGCTGGCCGAGGACCAGGGTTATCCGGGGGTGCTGATCGACGGGATGCTCGACCGGGGCGTCGAGATCCTGCGGGTGCGGCGGGTTGACGACGCCAAGAAGACGCGGCTGATGACCCGCGCCGAGTTCGAGGCGGAGCAGAAGGTGAACCCGAACGCGTGGGCCGTGGACAAATTAATCAAGGCGCCGGGCGTGCCGTTCCACCCGAACGCGACGCTCGCCGCGGAGTTGGGGCTGGCCCGGCACACCGTAGAGACGACCGCCGTGGCGGACGTGTGCAAGATTTACGGCGTGAGCGACGCGAAAAGCCCCGACCCCGGCCTGCTGGACAAGTTCGCCGAGTTCCTGAAGATCCCGGCCGTCACCATCATCCTGGTGATGGTCGGGTTCATCGGCCTGATCCTCGAGCTGAAGGTGCCGGGGCTGACCGTGCCCGGCATCGTCGCGGCCCTGTGCTTCATCCTGGTGTTCTGGTCGCAGTCGCGGTTCAGCGGCGAGATGTTCGTGCTGGCGCTGCTCCTGTTCCTCATGGGGCTGGTGCTGATCGGCCTGGAGATCTTCGTGCTGCCCGGGTTCGGCGTGTGCGGGATCAGCGGCGTCATGTTCATGCTGGCCGGGCTGGGGCTGGTGACGCTGGAGAAGGTGCCGACGGACACGGCCGGGTGGGTCGGGTTCGGGGTGCGGGTCTCGACGTACCTGTTCGCGATGATGGGCGCGCTGGTGCTGTCGTTCCTGATCGCCAAGTTCCTGCCCCAGGTGCCGTACGCGAACCGGATGATGCTGTCCCCGCCGAGCGACCCGCCGGACGCGTCGATGTCGGCGCTGCCGGGGGCGAGCGCGGCGCGGGAACTGCTCGGCGCGATCGGGGCCAGCACGACCGCGCTGCGGCCGGCCGGGGTGGTGCGGTTCGGGGACCAGTTCGTGGACGTGGTGTCCGACGGCGGGTTCATCCCGGCCGGCACCCGCGTCCAGGTGATCGCCGTCGAGGGCACCCGCATCGTGGTCAAGGAAGTGTAAGTGGCTAGTG
>JAYUBA010001327.1:0-3291 GCA_043741075.1 Frigoriglobus sp. | reverse complement strand
CTCTCGCCTTCGAGGATGAGCAGCGCCTCGTCGGTGGGCGTCAGCGGGCTGGGCATGAACAGTGCTTCTTTGCTGCCGGTCACGGAGAACTTCTTTCCGACCGACGGGCGCAATCGGATTCCGGTCACCCGGCCAGTCGTTGGGTCCGTCATCGGGAACGACCACGCGGGATAGCTCGCGGCCAGCCCCGCGCCGAACGCGGCCAAACTCGTCCAGTTCACGCCGAGTTCCGTCGCGAGCGCGTCCAGGCGGTCTGCGGTCGCGGCTTCCTTGTAACTCACCGCGAGCGCCGTCAGGTCGGGTGGCGCCGTGCGGATGGGCAGCGCGACGCGACGAGGTTCTCGCTGTCGCGGGGCGTCAACGAGTCGGTGTAGCCAACCGGCGTCCCCGCAGCGCTTCGACGATTCGGTGCGCGGGCAGATCCACGCGGTCTTGTCGGCCGAGATGAGGCACCAGTCGAGCTTGCCGCACACCGTGCAGGGCATCTCACGCGAGACCCGAAGCCACTTCGTTCCGGTCGGTGTCATGCGTCCCCCTCAGGCACGGGGGCCGGGTCAGTGGTACTCGTCCGGACCCCGGCCCGGGCCGACAACCAGGCGGACAACGTGGCGCGGTGGTACAGCACGCGACGGCCGATCTTCACCCGGCCGACCGGTTCGCCCGCGTCGGCCAACCGGCCCAGCGTCTTCGCGCTGAGTCGGGTGAGCCGCGCGGCTTCGTGCTGGTCGAGGGCAAGCGCTTCGAGGTCGGCCGCGGCAGGCGGGGGAATGAGCGGTTCACGCACGGGTCACCCCCTGCCGCGTGGCGGGTTCGGGCAGTTCGTCACCCGTGGTCAGGGGGAGATGCAAGCGTTCCGCGACTTCGAGGAGAATCCGCAGGCGCTGCGCGAGCGTTTCAGTTTCGCGGAGCTTTACGCGGATTGTTTCCGGCGACGGGATGAAGTGCAGCGGGTCGTATGGTTGTCGCGCCATGAGTCCTCCTGTCGTGTTGTGACAGGGGCATCATGGCGGAACGAGGGAGTAGGAATCGCGTAGGGGTAGCGCAGGGAAATGGAGAATTCACCTACTACTTTCCTGCGCTCGGTTTGAGGCGCACGGCCACCGCACACATATCGCGCTGAACGAGACGCCAACTGTGAGTCTTGAGCTTCTGGTTCAGGTCATGGCGAAGTGAATTCCAGGAGTTCACGTACACAGCGGAATTCTCATCCGCCGTCGTTACCCATTCGCATTCCAACGCCAAGTCTGCCAATGGGACGCTACCGGCCCGCTCGCAGAGTAAACGCACTACCGCGGCCATCTTGCCTTTGAGCTTCAGCCTCTTGCCAGCGTCGCGCAGGTCGTCGAACGGCCCATCGGGGGGCGTCTCCTTGCTGTCTTGCTTCCTGTGCTCCGTCGCCGTTTTGTCTGTGCCGGCCGTGCTGGTCGCGGTCGCATCCCGGTGGCGGGGTTGCCCATCATCTTGGAGCGGGTCGGTTGGTGCGCGCTTGCCGGTGTCGGTCTGCGGTGCCCTCTTCCCTTCCCCCCGATGCGCTTGTTGCGGCAGATCGGCGTCGAGCCGGGACAGCTTCTTGCCGTACTCTTCGAGTTCTTCACACCAGTGGTCGAGGGCATCGGCGGGTGCCCATCCGCCGTGTTCCTCCGACCAGCCGTCACGGGCTTGCTGCGCGTGTTTCAGGATCGACACGCGGAGAGCGGACGGACGCGGTTCCTCTGCGAGCCGCAGCGCTTCGAGTAGCGGTTCCCCGGTCACGGCGTGCAGGTCGTCATATCGCGTCGCCAGGGCGCGCCGCAGCTCGTCCGCGACAATCTGCCCGCCGGTGCGTCGTGCCGCGTCGAGGTCGCGCCACGCGATGGAGAGCGAGCGGATCGCGGCAACGATTCGGGTGAGGGTACGGTGTGCGTGCGCGTAATTGGTTAGCCCGACCGCATCGGGGACCAGACCAGCTGCAAGTACCTTGAGTCTCGCTTTCACGGCCCGACGTGTCTGGTCGATGTGTACTCGTTCACCTTCGCCCGCCGCGTCCGCGACGGCCTGGACAGCGACCGCAAGTTCGTCTTCCTTGAGTACAGTCAGGAGTTGAACCAGTTCGTTTCCGGTGCGGGTGATTTCGTTCCGACGGTCGGCCAACGCATCGTTGCGCGCCTTCACATGCGACCATTGCGCGGCATGGCCGGGATCGGCCGGGTTGGGGCCGACGGCGGTGAGCGGATTGATTTCCGAGTCAGCCGCTGCCTGCGCCGTTACCCACGCATCGACAGCATCAATGAACGTGGTAATCGTGCCCCGCAAGGGGGCCGGGGCGTTCGACATGATGAGCTGCCTGTATGTTGAGCCGGTCGCGCACTGGCACCCACAGGCAGCAGCGCCAGTCCGCGACCGTAAGCGCCCGGTCTGCAACCCGGACGTTACCCAGCATCGATAGTGTACACTCAGCCACAGTTGACGTAAAAGGGTAGCAGATGCGTCGAACCTCCAGTTCGACGGACGTTACCCGCGCCGTCGGCATTGTCGCGCAAAACGCTACCGAATTTTGCCAAGAGCTACGTGAGGCAGGGGCTACGGTCTACCGTGTGGGGTCGGCTACTTTTCCGGTCCCCTCCCCTCTGGGTAACGCTTCAGCCTTCTGAACTGGCTTTCTGCGCCAGGGGTGGCAATGTCCCGGTAGTCGCGTAGTTTCGCAGCGCATCGACGACCGTACTCATCGGATCCAGCCCCCGCTTCTTCAACGTCCGCATCACGCTCATCAGCACCGAGCGTGTCCGGGCACCACGCTCGCTCTGGTTGCCGTAACTGGCCTTCCGCATCAGCACCGCCGGACGCACCTCCCGCTCCGCGTGGTTGTTCGAGGGCGGCACCCCCTCGAACTCAACGAACGTCAACAACTCCGCACCGTACTTGTGCAGTCGCTTCGCCAGGCGACACGCGTGCGCGTGCGCCCAGTCGCCAACGGCCAGGTCGGTGATGCGGCCGTGCAACCGCGCCAGTTTCATCCCGAATTCGTTCGCCGGCAACGTCGGGCGCATCAACTCCAGCCGGATCGCGTCGCCGTAGATCCGCCGCAGACGCTTGGCGAACGCGGGCCAGTCCCCGCTCGCGTCCGAACGCGCGTCCACATCCTTCAGCTCCCGTAACAGGTGCGGCCAGCACTTCTGTTTGGTCCGGCCCACCGCATCGTATGCCGCCCAGAAGTCCGTCACCAGCACCCCGCCGAACTCCTCGACGAAGAACTCGTCGAGTGCGGCGTGACCACGCGACTCGTCGATCAGGTAGTAGGTGGCGTCGGTCGTG
>JAYUBA010001326.1:0-3292 GCA_043741075.1 Frigoriglobus sp. | reverse complement strand
CGGCACCCACGCGGGGAAAGGGGGGGGGCGGGGTGAGGTGCAAGTCCCCGTTCTGCCATGTGATCGGCGACTGCCCGTGGAGAATCAAATTCAAGAGTCCAAAGCGTAAGCGTTCCCCGAGCATTGGCAGTTGCATCAGCATCGACGAATTCAGGGCCGAACCCAAGTAGACCGCCTGGTGTGTCGCCGCGCCCGAGATGTCAAAGTGCGCCAGGAGGCTGAATGTCTCCGCAGTATTCGCGACGTAATGGGCCGCACCGCCCGCCGTGTTCAGCATCAGCGGGAGCACCACCAGCGGAAGCCCTCCCGGGGTGACGAGGAGGCCCCCCTGTGCCCAGGTAGGAAGCGTTATCGCATTACCGGCCTGGCCGAGGGAGTTCCCCACCGCGGTGGCGTTACTCGCGACGAAGTCGAAGGGCGCGGCCGCCGCGTTCTGGATCGTCTGTAAGAGCGGCGGCGAATTCTTCCCGGCGTCCTGCAGGCCGAGCGCCAGGCCCAAGAAGGCGACGGTCGCCCACGGGGCGTTCTGGTTGACGACCTCGTCGATGGCCAACCGAATCGGATTCGTGAGATCGTTCGGCACCTCCGTGAAGTTAACCGAGTCCCCGCTTACCCCGGTCACCGCGATCGAGACGTGCGGGTTGGCCCCGTGCCGCAAGGCCGCCAAGAGGAAGTGCGCCTGCCGCTTGGCCTCGCTGTCGGGCTGCGCGGCGTTCACAGCGATGGCGTTGTCGAGCCACGCCAGCGCGCCGGGGTCCGTCACCTCGTCGATGATGTACCAACCGCTCTCCAGGCGCCGGGGCGGTCTGACTCCCGGCACGTGAGCGACGAGCCGCCAGATCTCGTTCGCCTGCTGTTCGTTCGCGGCCAGGATGTAGTTGCCGCTCGGGTCGGTGGCGTTGGTGGGGCCGTTCTTGACGTAGGTGTACAGGTTGGAGCCGCTGGCCGCGAACCCGCCGGGGTCGGTCTGGTTGAGCGTGCCCGTGCCCGGCCGCAGCTCCCGCGCCCCCTCGCCGAGCGAAACCAGCCCGGTCAGCGGGTCGTGCGGCTGGCCGGTGTACCCGTACCGCCCGTCCAGACTTCCGCTGACGACCCCGCCGAACGCGTCGTACGTCACGCTCGACAGGACAGTGGCCGAGTTGTCAATGACCTTGCGCACCGACCCCTGGCGGTCGGTCAGGTAATAGGCGACCGCGCCGCCCGCGTCCTAGCGAGCCACCAGCCCGTCGAACGCCGGCCCCCACGCGTACCGCGTCACCAGCGCGTCCGCCCCGTCAGGTCGGCCCACGTGTCGAACCCCTCGTTGGCGACCGGGCCGGGCTTGGCCGGGTCCCACCCGTCGGCCCCGTAGTGGGCCGTGACCGTGGTGGTCCCGTCCCACGCCACCCGGCTGATCCGCACCCCGAACGCGTCGTACGCGTACGTCACCCGCTGGGTCACCGCCCCGCCCGCCGTCGCCGAGTACGCCGCCGTCAGCAGCTGGTCGCGGTGGTCGTAGGTGTACGCCCACGTGGCCCCGGCCGCCCCCACCGTGCTCCCGGTCAGGTTCCCGCCCGCGTCGTACGTGTACGTCGAGGTGCCGTCGGTCGTGAGCCGGTTCCCTGTGCCCGTGGCGTACCCGGCGTTGGTCCGGTTGCCCGTCCCGTCGTACCCGAACGTGGCCGCCCCGTCCTGGGTCAACTGGCTCGCCGCGTCGTAGCTGAAGCTCGTGGTGGTGCCGTTCTCCACCTTGGCCGTGAGGCGGTCGGCCGCGTCGTACGTGTACGTGGACTCGGCCAGCGTCGAACCGGCCCCGCTCGTGTCCCGCTGGTGCGTCTCGCGGCCGGCCGCGTCGTGGTCGTAAGTGGTGGTGCCGACCACCGCTGTGCCCGCCAGGTCCGAGAACCGCGTCAGGCTCGCCACCTCGCCGCGGGCCGTGTACCCCCGGTCGAACCGCGTCGCCGACACCCCGGACCCGCCCACCTGCTCGCTCACCTGGCGGTTCCGCGCGTCGAACGTGACGGTCGTCGTGCCGCCCTTGGAGTCCTGAACGGATGTCCGGTTCCCGCCTGCGTCGTACCCCATCGTCAGCACCAGCCCGAACGGCTCCTGCACCGCCGTGGGCCGCCCGGCCGCGTCGTACGCCAGCGTGTACGCCCCGTCCGGGTCCGCCGCCGTGAGCATCCGATTCGCCGCGTCGTACGTCCAGGTCTGCGTCTGGGTGAGCGCCCCGCCCACCGCGTACCACGCCTCCGTCGAGACCCGCCCGGCCGCGTCGAACCCGTGGTCCGTCCGCCGCCCCAGCCGGTCGGTCGCCGACGCCCGCCGCCCGGCCGCGTCGTACGCGAACGTGGCGCCGTTCCCCAGCGGGTCGGTCTCGGTCACCACCCGGTCCAGGGCGTCGTACGCCCACGAGGTGCGGTTCCCGGCCGCGTCCACCAGGGCCGTCCGGTTCCCGCCCGCGTCGAGCACGCTGGTCGTGCGGAACCCGCGCGGGTCGATTCGCGGCCACGTGCCGGTTCAGGACATCGTACACGGCCGTGGTGACGTTCCCCACCGGGTCGGTGGTCGCCACCGCGTTGTCCGCCAGGTCGTAGGCGTCCGGCGCGGCCTTACTCAGAGCGTCATGAGATATTCAACGAGACGGTTAAAAGGATGAGCCACTTCTGGAGCAAGTTGCATGTCGGTTCGATGCCTAGCGATGATACGCTCAAAATCCTTGTTTTCCACCAAACGAGCGAGAATGACTGCGTGCATCGCTCCTGATGGGTTTTGAGTTATGTCGATCCCCGGCCGCTGGCAGTTCACAGCCCGGTCCAAAGCCTGCGCGTCTTGATATTCGTTGAAGAAGGGAATGATCTTCTCTCGGATGACTCCGGCCAGTACGCTCCCGGCGGATGCTATGTCCCCAGCCGCCGTCACCTTGTATCTGCCCAACCCACCTGTGAAATGCTCCAAGCGGGTAATCGTCGTGAAGCTCTTGGCATGGTACTTGGGCAACGAGCCTGAGAATTGATGGAAAACCTCTTCGGCCGCATCCAGTCGAATGCAAATGTTCAGCGAGAACTCGAACTCGGGGTTATAGTCCCAAAGTGGAATGCCAAGCACTTGCCTTCCGCCGGGTAGCTTTCGCACGAAGCCGTCCTCGCTCTTCTTGAGTCGAAAGTCCGTTCCAGAGAGCGTGCCACTCAGCATCTCAAAGATCAGTCTCGCCATCTCCTGCTTCTTCATCCCCGCCTCCGATCAATATGGACGGACAACAATACCACGTACTTGTTTAGCGGGTCAACCCCTTGAAAACACAGCGTTTTCG
>JAYUBA010001325.1:0-3294 GCA_043741075.1 Frigoriglobus sp. | reverse complement strand
CTTCAGGGAGGGGGGCCGGGGGGGTAGGTCTTGCATGTTGAGCCGCCAAGCTGAGCGCGGAGGCAACGAACAGCGATCGCGCGGCGTCCTCGCTCTGGCCCACCATCAGCAAGTTCGCGCCGCCGTGCTGACGGAAGATCGCGGCCGTCGGCTCCTTGATCGCGACCGGGTCGCCGAGCCACGCGGCCGGTGCCTTCACCGGTGCCGGGGCGGCGAGTTGCTTCGCCAGCGCGCGGTTGTTCGCGAGGTCGGCGCTCGTGTTCCCGCTGAACACGAGCGGTGCCGGCCAGCGGTCGCCGGCGCGCCTGTGCAGGTCTTCGAGCACCTGCTCGCGCTTCTCCTCGGACAGCCACACCACCTGGAACGGGTCGTTCCCTTCGGTCAAGCCGTTCTGGTCGTTGTAGATCGCCTCGCCCGGACGCGAGAGCAGCCGCGCCGCGGTGTTGTCCTTGCTCAAGATCAGTTGCGCGTCGGCGTCGGAACACTGAAGTCCACGCGCACCGCCATCTGGTCGATGGTGCTGCGGGCGAGCGAGTACGCCCCGCCGAGCGTCTGCGAGCCGAGTACCACATGAAGCCCGAACGCGCGACCCTGACGCACGAGCCGGTCGAGCAACAATGAGGCTTCCTGCGCGAGCTTGTCGTCCTCGGTGAAGAACGCCTGGAACTCGTCGATGATGAGCAGGATGCGCGGCGTCTTCTCGTCCGGCTTCGCGGCGCGATAGCTGGCGAGGTCGTTCACGCCGGCGTCGCGGAACTTCTCGCCGCGCTCGCGCAAGATGCCGTCGAGCCGCTGGAGCACGCTCAGCCCGAACTCGCGCTCGCTCTGGATCGCCACCACCCGCGCGTGCGGCAACCGGTAGGTCGCGTACCACTGGAACTCGACGCCTTCTTTGAAGTCGATGAGGTACAGCTCTGCTTCGTCCGGGCTGTATACGAGCGCGAGGTTGGTGATGAGCGCGTGCAGGAGCGTCGATTTGCCGGAGCCGGTCTTGCCCGCGACGACCGCGTGCTGAGCGGTGCCGCGCCCGAGCGCGAACATCTGCTTGCGCGTCGCGCCGGCGCGGCCGACGGCCACCTCGAACCCCTTCGCGGCGCTACCGTGCCAGATGTCCTCCGGCCGCGGCGCGATGTACTCGAACGGCACCTCCACGCGTGCCGCCTCCTTGCTCCCCTTCCCCACCCGCTGCACGAGCGTCGCGACGACCGCGGATTCCGGCGGCCGGTCGAGCGCCGGCGGGAAAGCCGCAAGCACCGGGTCTTTGGGCACGAACCGGCCGTCCTTCCAGACCAGCGTGTAGCTCGCCGCTTCGAGGTCCGTGAGGTTGAAGTCGCGCGGCATGGCGGCCTTCGTGTCGGCGCTCACCAGCACGCACACGCCGCATGAAGGCCCGCTGTTGGCGAGGCTGACTAGTCGCTTGGCCGACTCCGGCGTGAAGTTGGTGGGGAAGTTGGCGACCACCAGCACGCGGTACGGTTCGGCCACTTCGCCCGCCGCGCGGTTGTACTCCTCGATCGACTTGTACTGGTTGCGGAGGTACTTCTGGATGACGCTCGCGGTGTGGTCGGTGAGGTCCGCGAGCCGCTGCTCGATGTCGCGCGCTTCCGTCCAGATTTGCGACGTGACCAACTTCTCGTCGAAGTCGGCGAGGTGCATGAACGCGCCGAAGTTGTCGCCGAGGCTGACCGGATCGACGATGGTGAACCGGACCTTGCCCGGCGGCAGGCCGGTGAGGAACCGGAGCATCATCGACTGGAGCGCGGACACGCCCGCGGCGCGGCCGTCGTCGCGGCAGCGGAGCAGAACCGAGCAGCGGTCGGGGAACGGCAGGAACGCCGGCACGTTCCCCGCGAGCGCCGGCGGCGGCGCGAGCCGCTCGTCGGTGGGCACCGCGTCGGTGATCGCCGACAGGTTCACGCTCAGGTCGCCGAAGCGGACGCCGGCGGGGACGCGGGTCGCGAGCGGGCGCTGCGGCGTCAGCGCGTCCCACGGGGGAAAGGTGGCGTCGCCTTCGGCGCGCAGTTCGGTGAAGGTAGTCGCGACCGCGGCGGCGGCTTCGTTCCACGCGCCCGCCATCGCTCCCCACGCGGCGTCGCGGGCGGCGGTCGCGGCGGTCATCTTCTCGGCGAACGCCGCTTCCGCGGCGTTCAACTCTGCCCCGAGCCGATTCTCGATCTCCTCTCTTCGCGTGCGGTGGCGCTCGTCCGCCCCGCGGGTCTCGTTCCCGCGCCGGCGGCGATGTTGTTCCGCCGTCGTGGCGAACTCGGCCTCGATCCGCAGCATCTCCGCGTCGTACTGCTTCTTCTGCGTTTCGAGGAGGGGAGCGTAATACTCGTCGGCCTCGCGGCGCTTGCGGGCGTGCCGGTCGCGGAGCTTCGTGATCTGCGCCGCGAACTCGCCCGCCGCGTAGTCGTTGAGCAACTGCACGGCCCGCGCGGCTTCGGCGATGTGAAGTGCGATCTCCTTCCCCTCGCGCACGGTGGCGCGCGTGCCGAGCGAGCGGAGCAAGAGCCACGAGCCGAGGCCGAGTAGCAGGCCGGTGGCCGCGGCGCTGCTGGAGGAGGTGACGAGGTCGGGGGTGAGCGCGAGCGGCCAGAGGCCGACCACGCCGAAGAGCACGAGCAGGACCGGCAACCGCGCCGGGCCGCCCCAGGCCGGCGACATCAACCGGCGGAGTTTCGCGATGCCGTCTTCGGCCGCGGCGAGCCACTTGTTCAGCCGCTTGATCGGGTCGTCGTCGGTCGCCGCGGGCAGTTCCCCCGAAGGCTCGACTTCCCCGCGCGCGACGCGACCGCGCGTCAGCAGCGGTTCCGTTTTCGCCCACAGCGCGTCGGCCTGTTCGCCGCCGGCCGCGGCCTTGCGCTGGAGCGATTCGAGTTGCTCCTTCGCGGTCTTCTCGCCGCCTTCGAGCACCGAGTCGTGGCTCCACAGCTTGTCCTTGTGTTCGGTCGCCCCGCGCTGCTGCGCGGTGTTGAAGCGCTCCGCGGTCTGCTTGCGGCGGTCGTCGCGGGTGCGGTCGTTGGCGAGTTGCTCGGCGGTGAACGCCTTCGCCATGCGCTCGAGCGCGGCGGCGTGTTCGGCGTCGAGCGCGCCGACCTCGTCCTCGCGCGCGGCGGCATGGGCCTTCCGCGCGCGGGCGACCTCGCGCTCGGCCTTCTCGCTCGTGGTCGTGAACGCGGCGACGAGTTCCGCTTCGGCGGCGGCGCGCCCGCGGGCCGCGTCGGTGAGCCGGGCGAGCGCGGCCCGCTGGCGGTCGAACAGGTTGTCGGACATGGGTGACCTGCGGGCGAATGG
>JAYUBA010001324.1:0-10641 GCA_043741075.1 Frigoriglobus sp. | reverse complement strand
CGCGACCTCCCCCTCCAGGGGGGAGGTCAAGAGAAGAGGCCGCAGCCCGACCGGGATCACCACCTCGTTCCGCGCCGCCGCGTGCGGTTCGCGGTGGCCGACGCACTCCGTCTCGGTGCCGTACAGCGCCGCCAGATCGACCGGCAGGCGCTCGGCCGCCAGGTGCGCGACCAGCCGCAACACCTGCGACACCGCGTCCTGACGGCCGGCGTGCGCGGCACGGGCGAAGTGCCGGCGGTCGCTCAGAATCGCGCCGATCATCCGCGCACACGAGTTGCCCGGCCCGACCTCCACGAACGCGCGAACGCCGTCGCGGTACGCGGCCTCGATCACACGCGGCATGTCGATCGGCCCCACCAGTCCGGCGGTGATCGACTCGGCGCACAACTTTTCGCTCGGCCGGTAGCTCTTGCTCCACGCCCCGCTGTAGATCGCGACAGATGCCGGGGGCGTGACCGGGAGCGTGTGCAGGTCGCGGTACGGCACCTCCACCGGCTTGCCCGCGTCGCAGTGCGCGAGCGTCACCCCTTCCAACAGGTGAAGCGGCTTGTTGACGGCCGCGGCCAACTTCTCCACGTCGGCACGGCGCCCGCCGATGACGCACTCGTTCGGCGTGTTCACGATGAGCAGGTACGCGAGCAACCCCGGCCGCAGCGCAGAAGCGATGTCGTCGGCCGACGCGGCGACGATCCCGCTCACCCAGTCGGCCGGTTCGCCGGGCGGCGTACACCAGTGCGCGCGGGCCGCGTTGTACGGCGGTGCCAGGTCCGACGCGAACAGCGTGGACGCCTGCATCCGCCGGTACATCTCGTCGCGGGTGCGCCACGCGCGCACGCCGAACAGCCCGGCCGATTCGCCCAGGCTCACGCCGATCATCGCGTCGCACCGCACGCCCAGTGACACCGCGATGTCACTCACCAGCGAACCGACCGTGACCTGCCCGAACATGAGGTCGCGGGCGGTCGCTTCCCACGTGCGGCCGGTCCAGAAGAGGTGCGGGGCGAACTGGTCGCGGAGCCGCCCGCTCTCCGCGTGCTGGCGCCGCAGCGCCTCCGACCAGTGCGCGGACAGGTCGCGGCCCATGCCGTCGAACTGGTTGCCCGAACCGGGGAACACGAACGCGACCTTCGCCTTCGGGCCGAGCGGCTTGGGCGCGTAGAACACGCGGTCGCGCAGCGCCGGCCTCCCGCTCGCGGGCGGCGGCGCGTCCGGGTTCGCGCGGAGCGCGTCGGACGCGAACGCGAGTTGCTCCGCGAGTTCGATCGCGGAGCGCGCGACGCACGCCACCGCGAGCTTGCGGGACGCGTTCGGCGGCGCGGCGCGGAACCACGCGCGGGCCACCGCCTCGACGTTCCGCGCGGTGCGATTGGCTGCGAACGCGCCGAGCCTATTCAACCCCGCGAGCAGGTCGGCCGGGGTGTCGCCGTCGATGACGAACGCCGCTTCGCCCCGCGCGCCGAGCGGCTGCTCGCGCGCCGCGGTGCGCGCCGTCGTGTGCCCGCGGTACTCTTCGAGCACGAACGCGAAGTGCGAGCCGTCCGCGCCGCTCGCGGATACGGTCGCGCGCCTGGGGCCGTCGGCGCGGTTGTGCAGCCAGTAGTGCGGGGCGTCGCCGGGGAGCACCTCCTGGTACAGCGCGACGCACGCCTTCAGCAGCGACACCGCACCGGACGCGGCACCCGCCGCGCCCACGTCCGAGGCCGCCTCGAACGCGACCGCCGACCCGACCGGAACCGCGGCGTCCGCCGCGGCGCGCGTCAGTGCCGCCTTCGCATCGGAAGCAACTCCGACGCCGCGGATGACCGCGTACACGCGGTCGCCGTCCCGCTCGGCGTCGGCGAGGCGCTTCAGCACGAGCGCGACCGCGCCTTCGCCGGGGAGCCGCACCGCGCCCGGCAGAACGAGCCGCGGGTCGCCCGCGAGGTCCACGCCGGCGACCAGCGCGCGGTCGAGTTCGTGCGCCTGAAGCGCGCGCACGCCGAGTTCGACCGCCCGCGCCCCGGAGCCTTCCTCGCTACACACGGTGTGGCTCGGCCCGCCGAAGTGGAACGCCCGTGCGACGCGACTCGCCGCGATGCTGCCGAGCGCGCCCATCGTCCGGTTCGCGGTGAGCGGCGGCGAGGCGTCGTCGGGGTTCGCGCCGGAAGCGAGCGCGCTCCACCGCAGGTGGAAGTTCGTCGTGTTGAGGTCCAGGCCGAGGCCCACGAACACGCCGGTCGTGGGGTCGTCGGAAGGCACAGGGGGCTTACGCCCCCCGCTCAGGGGCACCGCGTCGTCCAGCGCCGCGGCGGCGACTTGGAGCACGAGCAACTGCTGCGGGAGCATCTCCTCCAGTTCCTTCGGCGGGATGCGGAACCGGTCGATGGGCAGCTTCAGTTCGTCGATGTAGAAGCCCGGCGGGCACGGCCCGTTCGCCAGCGCCCAGCCGTTCGCCTTCGGCTTCGGTAGCACCGCGTCACCGGAGAGCAGGTGTTCCTGTAGCTCGCGCGCGTCCGCCCACGGGCCGACGTGCGCGGCCACCCCGACCACCGCAACCGGCTCCCCGCGGGGCGCGGCGGTCGCAGTTCCTTCGCGCGCCGGCTGCGCGGTGACGAGCTTCGGCGGCGGCCCGGCGGCCGGCTTCCGCGCCGCCGCCAGATTCGGCGGAACGCCGGTCCACTCCTCGATCAGCAGGTGGGCGTTCACGCCGCCGAAGCCGAAGCCGCTGACGGCCGCGCGGCGCGGTTCGAGCGGCGTCCGCCGGTGCCACCGCTCCGGTCGGGTCAGCACCTTGAACGGCCCGTCCGCGTACCGCAGCCCGGCGGCCGGTTCGGCGAAATTCGCCTGCGGCGGCAGCGTTTCCGCCTTCATCGCGAGCAGCACCTTCGTCAGCGCCGCCGCGCCCGCCCCCGTGAGCAGGTGGCCGACGGTGGACTTCACCGAGCCGATCGTACACTGCCCCGGCGACCACCCGGATTCGCCCCACAGTTCCCGCAGGCTGTCGAACTCGACCGCGTCGCCGACCGGCGTACCGGTCGCGTGGCACTCGATCAACTCCGCGTCCTGCGGCTGCCACCCGGCCCGCGCGTACGCGGCCCGCATCGCCCGCAACTGACCTTCTTTCGCGGGCGCGAGTAGGTTCCCATGCATGTCGTTGGAGAGGCCGACGCCCGCGACGACGCCGTGAATCGTGTCGCCGTGCTTGAGCGCGTCGGCGAGCCGCTTCAGCACGAAGACGCCCGCACCCTCGCCGACCACGAGGCCGTCGGCCGTCGCGTCGAACGGCGAACACCGGCCGCTCGGCGCGAGCGCGCGGAGCTGCGAGAAGCCCATCTGCGTGTACTGGCAGTCCGGGCGCGACGAGCCGCCGGCGAGCATCGCGTCGGCGCGGCCCGCGAGCAGTTCGTCGCACGCGAGCTTGATCGCGTACAGCGACGACGCGCACGCCGCGTCCAGCGTGAAGCTGCCGCCGCCGAGCTTCAGCCCCTTCGCGAGCAGCCCGGCCGGTAGCCCCGCGACGTACCGGTTCAGCGGGTGCGTCGGCCCCTCGCGCGGCAGCCCTAGCTTGCTCCCGAGAACTTCGCGGCACAGCGCGTTCGCGCGGTCGGTGGGGAGGCAGATGTTGCCGAGGACGACGCCGACGCGGGAGCGGTCCACCGCCGCGGTCTTCGCGCCGCGCCACGCGCGGTTCCCGACATCGAGGACGAGGTGAAAGAGCGGGTCGAGGTCGCCGACCACTGCGGCATCGAGGTCGATGCCGGTGAGGTCCGGGTCGAACGGGTCGAGGTAGTAGCCGCGGGTGGAATAGACCGTGTCGGGGTTGGCGACGCGCGAGTCGGTGCAGCGGTCCGGCGGGAGCGCCCAGCGGCCGTGGGGCACGTCGCGGGAGCAGTCCGCGGCACCGGCCACGCGGTCCCAGAACCGGCCGAGGTCCGCGCCGGCACCGGGGAACCGGCCGGCGATGGAGACGATGGCGATCCGCTCAGTCATCGAAAAAGTCTCAAGTCGAAAGTCGTAAAGTCGTAAAGTCGTAAAGTCGAAGACCGAGGAGCCGGCACGTCCGGGGCTTCGACTTTACGACTTTCGACCTTACGACCTGTGACTACTTCAAGGCGAGTTGGTTCTTGCGGAACGAGGCGTTGAGCGACGGCTCCATCACGCACTCGTAGTCCTGCATCTGGGCGACCACTTGGCCGTCCGGGGCGAGGAAGTCGATGTCGGCGCGGGCGAACTTGGCGTCGTCGCGGGTGACCCGGACGACCACGGTGATGAGGTCCGCCGGGAAGCCCTTGCGGAACTGCCGGTACCGGCCGACGAAGCTCGGCAGCGAGCCGGTGTGGTGCTCGCCCTGGGTCCACAGGATCATCATCTGGAACGCGGCATCCAGCACCAGCGGGTCGGCCGTCCAGCCGGAGCGGAGCGGGAACTCGAACCAGTCGGCCGGGGCCGGGGCCGGGTACGCGGTGCCGACGAACGCCCGCGGCGCGCGGCCGGCGATCTCCGCGATGCCGTGCAGGTCCGGGCCGTGGAACAGGAACTCGCGGTACGCCGTCGGCACGTCGTAGGGCACCGGGTTCACGGCCGGCGCGGCGTCCGCCGGCGGCGGCTTCGGCAGTGAAGGCGCGAGTACGATCTCCGCCCGCGAGTAGAGCAGCTCGCGCCCGTCCTTCCGCTTGCCGCGCAGTTCGACCGGCACGACGAACGTCTTGTCCTGCTTCACCGCCTTACCGGCCAGCGCCCGCAGCGGCACCTGCGCGCCGGCCTCCACCTTCAACCCGGTCGTCACCCGCAGGTCGTTGAACCCGTGGAACTGGAGGCCGGGGTTGCCGTGCAGGGCCGCGTGCGCGAGCCATTCGAGGTGCAGCGCCACCGGCAGGACGGCGAGGCCGTCGAGCACGTGCGACTTCAGCACCGGGTGCGTGGCCACGTCCACCACGCGCTCGAACGCCACGCTCATGTCGGCGGACGGGAGCGGGTTGGGGGGCGACAGGACCGGCGCGACCGCGGGACCGGGCGGGGGGGTGGAACCGCTACCCGGCTTGGGGCTTCCCGACCCGCCGGTGCGGGCCGGCGGCTTCGCCAGCGCGATCACCTCGACCGCGCGCCCGGCCGCGTTCAGCTCCTGGATGAGGAACGTCGAGCCCTCGACCAGCGGAATGACCCCGACGCCCTCCGACTCGAACAGCCGCCGCAGGCCGGGCGTGACCATGCCCCCGTCCCACGGCCCCCAGTTGATCGACACGACGCGGCTCCCCGGCCGCCGCCGCGCCTCCACCTGGGCCGTCTTGTTCAGCACCTCGTTGGCGCACGCGTAGGCGAGTTGCCCGACGCGGCCGAGCCGGGCGGTGGTGGAACTGAACAGCACCAGCGCCTTCAGCTCCTCGTGGCCGAGCAGGTCGAGCAGGGCGCGCAGCCCGCCCACCTTGGTCGCGTACACGTGGTCGAACTGCTCGCCGGTGAGGTCCTCGATCCGCTTGTCGGCCAGCACGCCGGCCCCGTGAACCAGCGCGGACACGGGGCCGAACTTGACCCGCACCTGGTGGAGCATGTCGGCCACCGCGCGGCCGTCGGTGATGTCCACCGGGAAGTACGCGGCCTTCGCCCCGGCCTGCCGGACGCGCTCGAGCGTGCGCCGCACCTCGCGCTGGGCGACCACCTTCTTGTACTGGTCGCCGACGGCGCGGGGCGTGGCCTCGCCGAGCGCGTCGGCGATGGCCTTCTTCATGTCGGCCTCGGCCGTCAGCCCGGCGAGGTACTCCGGCTCCGGGGCCGGGGCCGGCGTGCTGCCCGTGAGGACGAGCGTCGGGCAGTACGTCTCGGCCAGCGCCACGGCGACCTCGGCGGTCACGCCCCGCGCGCCGCCGGTGACGAGGATCACGTCCCGCGCGCCCAGGTTGATGAGCTGCGCGTTCGGGCGCCGCGCGGTGCGGGCCAGTTCCAACGTGCAGCGGTGGGTCGGGGCGATGCCGATCTCCGTCGGCCCGGCCGACAGCACCTCGTCGGCCACCGCGGCGGCGGCGGCGGCCGGGTCGGTACACGCGACCGACAGGTCCAGCGCCTTGCAGTTCACCTCCGGCCACTCGTGCCGGGCGGTCTTGGCGAGTCCGGCCAGCCCGCCGGCCGTCGGGTCGGCGTCCGCGGAGAGATCGCCCAGGCCGAACGCGCCGTCGAGTCGGGCGACGGTGGCGAACACGGCCCCGGTGGTGCGGCCGGCCTGGCGGAGCTTCGCCGCGGCCAGCTTCAGCCAGTCGAACGCGTGCCGGTTCAACCCGGAGTCCGGGCCGGGCGCGACCGGGGCCAGGAGCACCAGCCCCGCGAGCGGCCCGGCCGGCGGCTTCGTCGCGCCCGCGGCGCCCCACCCCAGCACCGTCACGTTCGACCCTTGCGCCTTCAACCGCTCGGCGACCGCATCGGTCACCGGATCGGGGTCGGCGACGAGCCAGAACTCGGCCCCGGCCGACAGCGGCAGCCGCGCCCGCGGCGCGCCCAGGTCGAGGTCCACCACTTGAAGGATGCTGCGGTCCACGCGGTCCCCGCCGAACGGCCCGACCGGCTGGCGGAGCGTCTCGGCCGCCGGCCGCGGGGCCGCGTGCGGCACCCCCCCGGACCCCTTCCCCGGTCGCGGCGGCGCGATCCGACCCGAGTCGGTGACCGGCGGCGGGTGCGTGCCCGACAGTTGCACCGTGTCCGGTTCCGATGGCTCCACCTCGACCTGCGGGGTGATGACCTTCGTGAGCATGTTCTCGCTCACGTCGATGAGCGGAATCTTGGTCGTCGCGGGCGGACCGGCCGGTCCGGCGAGGAAGTCGGCCACGTCCTTGAGGGTGTGAAGGGTGCCCAGGTGTTCAGGCTTCACGATGGGCGCGTCGGGCAGCCGCTCCTGGAGCGCCGACAGGATCTCGACCCGCTTGATCGAATCCACCCCCAGGTCCCCGTCGAGCGACAGCGACAGGTCCAGGCTGTCCACCGGGTAACCCGTCTTCTCCGACACCACCGCCAGCAGCGCGGTCGCGACCGCGTCGCGGCCGGCGCCCTTCGCCACCGGGGCCGGCGCGGCTTTCTTCGCGGGCGTCGGAAGGGCGGACGCGGGCAGAATCGTCGTCTGAGGCGGCCCGACCGGCGGACGAACCGGAGTGGGCGCGGGCGCGTACACCGGAGCCGGCGGGAGGGCGTATGTTGGAGCGGGCCGGGGAACCGCGCCGGCCGGAAGCGCCGGGGCCGCGCCGAACCCGGCGAGCAGGAGCGCCTGCTGCTGATCGACGAGCGTTTGAAGCGTCCGCTGGGCCGACTCTTGCGAGTCCAGGAACTGCTTGTGCAGCGCCGCCGTTTGCTCCTGCATCCGCTGCAGCGCGGCGAGGCTCTGCTGCGTCATCGCGAGCGCCTGGGCGAGCGCGTTGGGGTCGGCCGGTGTGTTGGAGTCGGACATCGCGGAACCCTTCGGCCGTGCGAGGATCGCGAGAGCGAGCGGTGCGGCGTGCGGCGTGCCGTTGCCGTTCGCGGAAGCCAGTTGCTGAAGCGCACGCGGCGGGCGCGCGGCGCGCGGCGTCACCGAGTTCGCCCCGCACACGCGCACCGTGGGGGCGGGCTTCCCCTTGGGCAGCGCGGGCGGGCGGCAGCGGCTGCCCTTCTCCCATTCCGCCAGCGCGACCGCGTGCCCGCCGGCCGCCAGGCGGGCCAGCGCGTGCCCTAAATCTAGCACACCCGACCGCTTCCCCCCAGACGCATCGAGGGCGAAGCAGTCGGCCGGCGCGCCCGCCGCGCCCGTCAGAATCGCTTCAACCAGCCGGGTCAGCACCGCCCCCGGCCCGACCTCGACGAACGTGCGGACCCCGGCGCCGGCCATCGCCCCGATCTGCTCCACGAACGCGACCGGGTTCGCGAGTTGGTTGGCGAGCAAGTCTTTCGCCGCGCCCGCGTCGGCCGGGTACTCCGCCGCGGTCGTGTTCGAGTACACCGCGATGCCGTCGTTCAGCGAGACGGCGTCGAGCGCGGCGCGGAACGGCGGCGCGGCATCGGCGACGAGCGCGGAGTGGAACGCCGCCGCCACCGGCAACCGCGTCGCCTTCAGCCCGGCGTCGGACAGGAGCCGGGCCGCGCGCTCGATGTGCGGCGTCGGGCCGGACAGCACCGTCTGCTTCGGCGCGTTGCGGTTCGCCACGACGACGTTCAGCTTCTCGCGCTCGATGGCGGCTTCGATGTCCGGCGGGGCGGCGAACACCGCGAGCATCGCGCCGGGGTCGCCGGTGCGCTGGCCCGCCATCAATTGCCCGCGGACGCGGGAGAGCGTGAACAGGTCGCGCTCGCTCAATCGCCCGGCGGCGGCGAGCGCGACGAGTTCGCCGTAGCTGTGGCCCGCGAACGCGTCCGCCTTCAGCCCGAACCGCTCGCTCAGCACCCGCCACGCGCCGAAGCTCACCGCGCCGATGGCCGGCTGCGCGTTGCCGGTGTCGCGGAGGTCGCGGTCGTGCTCCTTCTTCCGCTCCGCGTCGAAGGTCGTCGGCGGGTAGATGCGGTCCGAGAGGCGGCGCGAGTCGGTGTCGTCCTGGGCGAGTTCGGCGACGGCGGCGTTCGCGGTGGCGAGCGCGTCGAGCGCTTCGGGGAACAGGCACGCGAGTTCGCGCAACATGCCGACGTACTGCGACCCCTGACCGGGGAACAGCACGGCGAGTTTGCCCGCGGGGCCGCGGCCGTAGTGCGCGCCGTCGGGCGTGTGCCAGCCCCGCGCCTCCGGGTCGGCACCGATCTTCGTTTTCGTGTTCGCGAGTAGCTTCGGCAGGTCGGTGAGCGTGCGGTGTACGGCGAAGCACAGCCGGCACGCGGCCGACGGGCGGAACGCGGCGCGCGACGCCTCCGCGGCGCGGGCGAACGCGTGCCACTCCGTCGGCAGTTGCGCGAGTTCCGCCGCGAGCGCCTGCGGCGTGTCCGCGCCGAGCGCGACGACTTCGACCGAGCCGTCCCAATCCGGCTCGCGCTTTTCGGGCCGGTGTTCTTCCAGCACCGCGTGGAAGTTGCTCCCGCCGAAGCCGAACGCGGACAGCGCCGCCCGCCGCGGGTGCTCGGCCCGCGGCAGCCACGGCCGCATCTCGGTGTTCACGTAGAACGGCGAATCCGCCGCGAGCAGCGGCTCCACCGGGCGCTTCACCTTGATCGTCGGCGGCAGCACCTTGAAGTATACCGCCAGCGCCGCCTTGATGAGCGACGCGGCGCCGGCCGCAGCCTTCGTGTGGCCGATCTGCGACTTCACCGAGCCGATCGCGCACCACGGTTTCGCTTTGGGCGCGCTCCCCTGTGGGTCGCGGCTAAACGAGGTGTAGACATCCGTTAAGGCAGTAATCTCCACGGTGTCGCCGACCTTCGTGCCGGTGCCGTGCGCTTCCACCAACTCGATGGTGTCGGGCGTCACGCCGGCCAGTCGGTACGCCTCCAGCAGCGCCTTCTTCTGCCCGGCGGCGCTCGGCGCGTAGATCGCGTTGCCCTTGCCGTCGCTGCTGGAGCCGACGCCCTTGATGACCGCGTACACGGTGTCGCCGTCGCGCTCGGCGTCCGCGAGCCGCTTCAGCACCACCATCCCCAGCCCTTCGCCGAGGATGGTGCCGTCGCCGTCTTCGGCGAAGGGCTTCGCGTCGCCCGTCGGCGACAGCGCCGGCGTCTTGCTGAAGCACATGTACATGAAGATGTCGTTGAACGTGTCGCACCCGCCGGTGACCGCGACATCGCACCGGCCGGCTTGCAGTTCGAGTGACGCGAGGTGAACCGCGGAGAGCGAACTGGCGCACGCGGCATCGACGACGCAGTTGGTGCCGCCGAGGTCGAGCTTGTTGGCGATGCGCCCGGCGACCACGTTGCCGAGCAGGCCGGGGAAGCTGTTCTCCTGCCACGGCACGTAGCTTTCCGCGATGCGCGCCGCCGCGTCGTCCGCGAGTTCGGCCGGGATGCCGGCGTCGCGCATGGCGCGCTTCCACTTCGGGTGGCCGAGCCGCGCGCCGAGCGGGATCACGAGTTCCAGCGTGCCCGTCACGCCGAGGATGACCGACACGCGGTCGCGGTCCACGGCAGAACCTAACCCCCCAACCCCCTTCCCTAAGAAGGAAGGGGGAGCCGGACCGCCGGTCGGTTTTAGCCCCCTCTCCCCTTGGGGGTGGGGGTTGGGGGAGGGGTCAGCGAAGCGAATGCCCGCGTCCGTGAGCGCCTGCTTCGCCGCGACCAGCCCCAGGAGTTGGGTGGTGTCGGTGGCCTCGATGTCGCGCGGGGCGATGCCGAATTCGAGCGGGTTGAAATCGACCGCGGACAGGAACCCGCCGCGGCGGGCGTAGGTCATGTCCGGAGCCTTCGGGTCCGCGTCGAAGTAGTCGTCCGGGTTCCAGTGCGTCGGCGGCACCTCGGTGATGCCGTCCACGGCGTGCTTCACGTTGGCCCAGAAGAACCCCGGCCCGGACGCCTTCGGGAACAGGCAGCCGATGCCGACGATCGCGAGCGGGGAGTTGGTCGGTTCGGGAGTCTGCATCGCACCGTTTCGGATTGTGACGCTGGTCGCACGCATCGGGCGAGCGAACCCAGGGCGGTGCCCTGGGCTGAGGGAACGCGGGCCTTCAGCCCGCACCACCCTGTTTTTCGCCCTGAAGGGGCGACATTCCTCAGCCCAGGGCACCGCCCTGGGACGCG
>JAYUBA010001323.1:0-3299 GCA_043741075.1 Frigoriglobus sp. | reverse complement strand
CCGGCGGGCTTACGCCGCGCCGCTCGCCAGTCGGTTATTTCCCCGCGGTAAATACCCGCTCGATGCGCGTCACGTTGCCCTGCCGGTCCTTCACGCTCACCGTCAGCTTGCCGCGCGCCACCGCAAGCGGCGCACCCAACTTCAGCTCGAACACGCCGCCGCCGAGTGACGCGAACTTCGGCGCGAGGTTCTGCCCGGCCGGGGTGCCGTTCACCGCGAAGTCCGCGACCGCGTCGAAGCTCGCCGCGTCCAGACCGGTGCCGTAGTCGTGCATCCCGATCAGGATGCGTTCGAGTGGCGGGTTCGCGCCGGCTTTCGGCGATGCCAGCGTGAGAGTCGGGCGCTGGTCGTCGAGTGCCCAGCCGTAACCGGCCGCTTGCGGCATCGTGGGATTGTAGCTCAGGTCGATGGGGCACCCCAGGTCGATCCACCGCACCAGCGTGAGCCGGTCCTCGTCGGTGAGCGGCAAAACCTTCCCGCTCTTCACCGCGTCCGGCGGCGGCATCATGCTGCCGGTGAAGTCGAGGTCCGCGCGGTTGCGGTTCGCCAGCGTGTTCGGCACCGGTTCACCCTTCTGCGCGAGCGTCCGCGCGTCGCCGGGCGTCGTCTCGGTGGGGAAGTCGTCGTTCGTCCAGCCGTCGAGCCGCGCGCCGTAAACCTTCCATGTGAGAAGACTGCGGCGCGACTGGAACATGCGGACGTACCGCGACGCGTTTGCGCCGCGCCACGACCCGATGACCGGCTTGTGCCCGAAGCGCCCCGCGGCGTCCATCGCGAGCCGGTAGTAGGTGCCCGGCACGTCGTCGTTGTCGGGCAGGTTCACGGTCTTGTCGTCGTCCAGAACGAGGTTGCCCGCGGGCTTCGCGCCGCCCTTGTTGGTGTGACACGCCGCGCAACTGCGGTCGAGGATCGGTTTCACGTCGCGGAAGTACTCCACGTTCTTCACGCCGCCCTCGAAGCGGACGCCGGTCTCGTCCTTCGCGTCCCACTTTCGCTTCGATTCGTCCTTCGCCTTGGTGGTGAGCAGCGGCGTTTTGCCGGTCAGGTCGAACGCGTCGTAGTCCGGCTTCGCGGCGGCGGTCCGCTTGAAGTCGGTGGGCTTCTGGCTGTGCGCGTGGCACCCGCCGCAGTCGTTGCGAATTTCGCCGGGCCGCACCTGGTGCCACGTCTGCGCCATGTTCAGCACCATGCCGCGCTTGTCGAGCGTCTGGAAGGTGAAGCCCACGTCCGCGGGTATCTTCGCGAGGAAGCTCGTGTCCGGGTTGCCGTCCGGATCCAGTGGCTCGGCGGGAGCCTCGCCCTCCCGCTTGACGAACTTGCGGAGCGGAATCTCGCCCAGAATCCGCAGGCGCTCGTTCGCGTGGCTGCGGAACGTGCGGCCGGAGTTCGGCCCCTTGTTGCGGTCGGTGGTCGGTTCCATCGCGAGGACGCGCACCGCGTGGATGTCGTCGTTCGTGTACCGCCCGGCGTCCGCGCCCTGGTTGAACCAGTTGAGCGACACGCCGTCGAGCGTGCTGTTGAACGGGTCGAGGTCTTGGAAGCCGGTCGCGTCGGTGCCGGCGTAGGCCGCGGTGACCGTGCCCGGCTTCACGACGCCGTTGGGATAGCTCTCGCGCTTGTAGAAGCTCGACGTGCCGACCAGCCCGAACGGCGTGCCCGCGGGCAGGTGCGGCGACAACGTGCCGTCGTTCGCGAGCGGTGTCAGCATCTTCGGCTCATCGACGCCGTGGACGCGCTTGTACGGGACGAGCGCCCGCGGCCACTGCTCGTTGAACTTCGGGTCGTTCTTGATGAGCAGCATTTCGCCCGGTTCGGTGACGGTCTTCCCCTGCTTGATGAGGTACAGCCCGCCATCGACCGCCGGCTGGTGAACGGTGTAGCCGCCGTTCACCGGGCCGGGCGACCACACCACGAGCAGGTGGTTGTCCGGCGCGGCCGAGGGGTGTGTCACCTTCCCGACGCGCGGCGAGGTGTCGCGCCCGCGCAGGGCTGGCCTTGCATTTCGATCGGCAAAGTCCGCCGGCCCCTCGTCGGTGCGCGCGAACGGCGTGATCGACTCGACGCCGAACGGGCTGAACGGGAGCCGGCGCACGCGCGCCTGCCCGCCGTCGGTGCGCCCGTGCCGCAGCGGCGGGTTCCGCGGGTCGAGCGCGTAGCCGGGGCCGAACGCCTGCCCCTCCGGGGCGCTCGCGGGAAACTTCACGAGGCTCCCGAACCCGCTACTCGTTTGGCTGTAGTACTCCTCCGCAACAATCGCTCCGTCGGTGAGTTGCGTCTGGAAGTGCCACGCGCTCGGGCTGGCGCCGGGCATGAAGGCGCTGGCCACCGGCCCCCACCCGGTGCCGTCGGGGTTGATGGTCCACAACCCCCACAGCGTCGAGGAGCGCAGCCCCTGCGATTCGAGCGAACTGAACAGGACGCGCCCGTCCTTCAGCACGGTCGGGTGCAGCGCCATGCCGAGGTTCAGGTGCCCGATGCACTCGACGTTCGCGCCGTCGTCGTCCATCACGAACAGTTGCATGACGTGCGGGACGCGCTTGGGCGGCTTGAACCCGTTGCGGTTGCTGGTGAACATGATCTTCCCGCCGGGCAGCGGGCACGGGCCGGTGTTGAACACGCCGTACTCGATGTAGTCCTTCCCCGCCGCCGGCGTGCGGAAGTCCTTCGACCAGTTCGCGGCCCCGGTGTTCGGCGTGAACTCCTGCCGCGTCAGGCGCACGATCTTCTTCGACTTCACATGAATCTTGTAGACATCCGCGCCGGCCGCCGGCCCCTGCGACGCGCTCGCGCCTTTCATGTCGTGGAACAGCGAGTAATACACCCACTCGCCGTCGAACGACACCACCGGGTCGGTGACGGACCCGCTTCCGCCCTTCACCAACGTCTCTTCAGTGCCGTTCGGGTGGAGGAGCATGAGGTCCGCGCCGGCGTCCATGAACACCGGGTTGGAGATTTCCGGCCAGTTGGTGCCGACCGCGTCGCCCTTGCGGGGGGCGCGAACGTACACGATGTCGTAATCGAGCTTCACGGACGTGTCGGAGGCGACCGGCTTCGGGCTGACGTTGATCGTGCCGGTCAGGTCCGGCGCGGCCGGTAGCGGCTGCGGCCGACCCGCGGCGAAGGAGACGAGGAGGAGCGGGAGGCAGGCGAGAAAGGTGAGGCGGATGCGCATGAGTAGCCCTGCGATGAACGATCGCGATGCGGTCCGTCTAGGGTCCGCCTCGGCCCGTGACCCCAGGGCGATGCCCTGGGCTGAGGAATCGCGCCCCTTCGGGGCTGAAAACCGGGTGCGGGCTGAA
>JAYUBA010001322.1:0-3302 GCA_043741075.1 Frigoriglobus sp. | reverse complement strand
GTCGCCATGATGATGAGCGGCATCACGAACGACCGCATCAGCGGCACCATCAGCAGGTACACCAGCACCGAGGCGAGCGCCAGCCCGATGGCGAGGCTGTCGAACGACTCCTTCATTCTCGCATACTCGCCGCGTAACTCGGCCTTCATTCCCTTCGGCAGTTCCAGCCCTTTGAGTTTCTTGCTGATGTCCGCCGCGACGCCGCCGATGTCGCGGTTCTCGGTGTTCACCTGCACGTCCACGATCCGCTTCAGCCCGTCGTGGTTGAACTCGACGGGCTGCATCGACGGGCGGAGCGTCACCAGCGTGCTGAGGCGGACGGGCGACTTCTGGTTGATGCCGGTGGCGGTCACGTTCTGGATGTCTTCGATCTTGAAGTACGGGTTGTCCGGGTACTGCACCGCGACGAAGTACTGGTTGCCGCTCTTCGGGTCGATCCAGAAGTTGCGCGTCAGCGCGATCGACGAGTTCATCGCGGTGACCACCTGCATGACCACGTCGCGGGCGGCGAGCCCGACCGCCTGGGCCTTCTCGCGGTTCACTTCGAGCGTCAGGTACGGCGAGTCGTTCCGCTGGAGGACGCGCACGTCGGCCGCGCCGGGCACGTCGGCGACCAGGTTCTTGATCTTCGCCGCGGCCTCGAACTTCTGCTCCAGGGTGCCGCCGGTGATCTGGATGTCGATGGGCGAGGACGCGCCGAAGTTGAGCGCCGCGGACACCATACCGCCAGTGTCGAAGCTGATTTCGAGGTCGGCGAACCGCGGGTCGGCCGCCAGCTTCTTGCGGAGCAGGACCGCGTACTCTTGCGACGAATGCGACCGCTCCGGCGCGAGTTGCAACCGGATCACGGCGTCCTGCTGGCCGGCGTTCTGCGAGTACGCGGCCGACCAGTCGTTGTTCAGCCCGATCTCGGACACCACCATCTGGAGTTCGTTCGCGGGGATGCCGCCGAGTTCCGGGTGGTCCGGGTCGAGCAGGAGCGCGGCCTCCACGTCGATGATGCGCCGCTCGGTGGCGTCCAGCCGCATGTTCGACGGCCCGCGCACCTGGATCGAGATCTGCCCGGCGTCCACGGCCGGGAAGAACTCCTGGCCGATGAACCGCGCCGTCACGAGCGACAGCAGGAACAGAATCGCGATCCCCCCCAGCACCGCGAACCGGTGCCGCAGCGCGATCGTGAGGAGCGCCGCGTACCCGCGCCCGAAAAAGTCGATGAACGCGCTGATGCGGCCATAGATGCGGGTGAACAGCCCCGGCGCGCGGGCGGCGGGCAGTGAGTGGCCGCCTGTGTCGTGCGTGGGGTTGTGGTGGCCGGGCGTGTGCCCGTGGCCGCGGAGTCACTTCGAGCAGAGCGCGGGCACGAACGTCCAGGAGAGGACGAACGATGCGAGCATGGCGAACGCGACGGCCATCGCGAGCGGCTTGAACAGGAACCCGCTGACGCCGGGCGTGAGCGCGACCGGGCACAGCACGATGATGAGCGCGAGCGTGGCGACGATCACCGGCATGGTCAGTTCGGTCGTCGCGTCGGCCGCGGCGACGGCGGGCGCTTTCCCCATGCCCAGGTGCCGGTGCGTGTTCTCCAGTACCACGATGGCGTTGTCCACCAGTGGGCCGATGGCGAGGAACAGCCCGCCAAGGGTCATCACGTTGATCGTCTGCCCGGTCGTCTTCAGCCCGATGATCGCCCCCATGATCGCCAGCGGCAGCGACATCGACGCGATCAGCGTCATTTTCCAGTCGCCGAGGAAGATCAGAATCATGATCGAGACGAGAATCGCCCCGATGATGCCCTCTTCAATCAGGCTCTCGATCGCCTTGCGGACGTACTCGGACTGGTCGATGACGTACTCCAGCTTGCTCCCCTCCGGCAGCTCGGATTCCATCTGCGGGATGGCCTCCTTCACCCCGTCGGCGACGGCGAGGCTACTCGACCCTGCCTGCCGGTAGATCGGCACGAACACCTGCTGCTTGCCGTTCACCCGGACCCGCGACTTCTGGATCACCGCGTCGTCCACCGCGACGCCCACGTCGCGCAGCAAGACGCGGTGGCCCGGCTCGAAGGTGATGGGCATGTCGTTGAAGTCGTCCACCGTGCGGACCATCATGTTGGTGTCGAGCGACACCTGGTTGTCGCCGAAGTACGCGGTGCCCGGCGACACCATCATGTTCCCGCGGTCGAGGGCGTTGACCACGTCCACCGCCGACAGGTTGCGGGACTCCAGATCCTTCGGACGGAGGTAGATCATGATCTGCCGGTCCTTCCCGCCGACGACCACCGGCGCGACCACGCCGGGCACCGCGCCAAGGCGGTTGCGGACCTCGACGCGCGCCAGGTCCTTCACCTCCTGCTCGGCCATCTTCGGGTTACTGACGGTGAGGATGCCGAGCGGCAGCGTGCCGGTCGGGTCGAACGGGAGGACGACCGGCGGCAGGGTGTTCGGCGGCAGGGTGGGGAGGGTGCCGAGGGCGAGCGAGTTGGTGGACGCCAGCGCGCCGTTGGGATCGGTGCCCTCGCGGAAGTACACGCGGACGACGCTCACCCCGGTGACCGACCGCGACTCGACGTTGGCCGCGCCGGGCGACTGGTTCACCCACCGCTCGACGCGGTCGGTCATCGTCCGCTCGACGGACCGGGCCGGCATCCCGTTGTAGAAGGTGAGCACCTGGACGGCCGGCACCTTGAACGCCGGCAGGATGTCCACCGGGATCGACACGATCGCCACCGACCCCAGCACCATGATGAGGCTTTGGATATAAACCCCTGATTTCGGACGAAACAGGGCCGAAAAGCCTTTGAATCGCCTGCCATTCTGACGTTTATGGGCAAAGCCCCATGATGAACAGCGCGAAGACGACCACGCCGTAGATGTTGCTCAGGGCGAGTTTGACCAGTCCCATGCGAAACCCTTCACAGTTGCGGAGTCGCGTGCGCGGGTAGCCGAGGAGGTCTTCGGCCGAACACTCCACCCCGCGCCCGCACGCGTGGCACGGGACCGGCCGGCGCGGCGCGGCGCGGCGCGGCGCGGACTTGCCGCCGGGTGTCGGGCCGCGATTCGCGACCACTGCGCACCCCACTGTTCTAGATCTTACACGGCTGAAGCTGTTTCGACATAGCGGCCGATGTGTCGCCGACGGTAAGACGGGCCGGGATGCTTCTAAACGCTCTGGAAATAGGAGACTTCTCGGTGGACGCGACAGGTCTTACTGGTTCCAGCCTCGGGAATGATCCCATTGGCGAGTTGAACCATCTAACCGGGTATGAGCAGACCTACTGGAACCGCTGACGAACTGGAACGCCG
>JAYUBA010001321.1:0-3306 GCA_043741075.1 Frigoriglobus sp. | reverse complement strand
GCTCTCTGTGGTGGATCACGTCAGCCGGACGTTGCGCTGGTTCGGCAACCGGCTACTTCCGCGACCCGTGCTGCTACCGGGGCGCTAAACAAGTACCGTTTATGTACCCATGACGTTGTACCCGCAGTCCACGTACAGGATTTGCCCCGTCACCGCGCTCGCCAGCGGGCAGCACAGGTACAGCATCGCGTTCGCCACCTCCTCCGGTTCGATCGCCCGGCGCAGCGGGGAGTGGTCCGCCGCGTGCTGAACCAGCTTGTCGAAGTCCTTGTTGATGGCCTTCGCCGCGCGGCTCGCGTACGGACCCGCCGAGATCAGGTTCACCCGGATGCCCTTGTCGCCCACGAACCACGACAGTTGCTTCGCGTCCATCTGGAGGGCGGCCTTACAGGTGCCCATGCCGCCGCCGTAGTGCGGCACCACCCGCTCGCCGGCCACATACGTGAGGCCCACCACGCTCGCCCCGCCCGGCCGGTTCGCCATGTGCGGGGCCGCCGCCCGCACCATGCTCACCAGCGAGTACGAGCTGATCCCCATCGCCTCGTGGTACGCCTTGCGGCTCGTGTCGAGGAGCGACTTGGTGATCTCCGAGGAGAACGCCATCGAGTGAATCAGGATGTCGATGCCGCCGAACTCGGCCGCGACCGCGTCGATAGTGCCCTTGATCGAGTATTCGGGGAACTGCGCGTACCGGCGGTTGGTGCGCACCTCGTCCGGCACGTCGGCCATCGTGTCGTAGTTGGCGTCGCACGGCAGCACCTTTGCGGGCTTGAACTCGGTGCCGTCGGGGAGCAGGCGCGACTCCTTGTCCATGTCGCGGGTGAGGACGCCCTCGACGATCCCGATCACGCGCGGGTGGCACGCGAGCACGACCGTCGCCCCGGCGGCCCGGAGCGTCTTCGCGATGTACCACGCGAAGCTGATGTTGTCGCCCACGCCGGAGACGAGCGCCACCTTGCCGGACAGGTCGATCGGGATCATGGTCGGGAACCTCGTGAAATGGCGTAGCCGCGACGCGCGCGGAACGCTCCGCGGCGGGTCGCGGCTGCGCGCTACTCGCGGTATATCCGCTCCCGCCGCGCCGGGCAACCGCGACCGGTGTGGCGGGTGCCCCTGTGGATTTTGGCATTGCCGGTGTTTTCAGGCGAGCGGCGCCCGTGTGGGTGCCGGTGGCCCGAGAGCACCGGCACCCTCACGGGTGCCGCTCGCCAACATCGACAGGGGCACCCCGGTGTGGCCGCCGGCGGGCCGCGCGCCAACAATGCCCTTTGTACTCCCCCCGCGAGGCCGCGCATGAGCGTCCGGTTGTCCTGCCCGTCGTGCAACACCGCGTTCGCGCTGGACGCGATCCCGGCCGACCGCCGCGCCGCCTGCCCGCGCTGCGGCGACGTGTTCCCCGTTCGCGGGGAGGTCGCGGAGTCGGAGGACAGAGGGCAGAGGACAGAGGGCAGAAGAGAGAAGGCCGCGCCGCTCCCGGCGGGCGTGCGGCCCGTTCGGCGGGCGGCCCTCATCGCGCTCGCGCTGGGGCTGCTCGGCTTCGCCATCGGGCTGGCGGTTTACTTCACCCGCGAAACGAAGACGAAGGCGGAAGCTCAACCGGAACTGCCGCCCGCGGCGAACGCGACCCCGCCGGCGCAACTGGTCGGCGTCGGCTTCCTGCCGGCCGAGTGTAACGTGGTGTTCGCGGTGCAGCCCGGCCCGCTACTCGCGTACGCCGCCCGCGCGAAGCGGGAGCCGCGCGAACTGCTCGCGGGCACCGGAATCCCGTCACAGGTGTTCGGCGCGCTCGATCAGATCGGCCTCACGCTGCTACAGATCGACCACATCGCGGGCGGCGCACTTCTGGGCAACGACGGGGACGAGCTACGGGTCGCGTTCGCACTCGTGCTCAAGCAACCGCTCGCCGACGAGGACGAGTTCCTGAAGCAGCTCAAAGCCAAGCCGGCCGCGGGCAAGAAGACGCGCTACACCGTGGACCTCGCGAAACTCCCGCTGACGCTCGCGCGCGTGTCGCCGACGGTGTGGGTGTTCGGGCTGAACGAGAAGGACTTCGCGGCGGTCGAGCGGGGCGGGTTCGGGCCGGGCGGCACGCAGTTCCGCGGCACCGAGTCGGACGGGTTCCGGCAGATGTTCGCGTCCGTGCCGCCGGAGGCCGCGGTGTGGGTGGCGGCCGACGACGAGCGCGACTGGACGCAGAAGCCGCTGGTGAAGCTCGCGGCGCAGTCGCCGGAAGCGAAGAAGTGGCTGCCCGCGGTGGGCGGGGGGCGCGGCGGGCTGTTCGCGCTGAGCTTCGGGGAACAGCCGCGGGTGCGACTGTTCGTCCGCACCGCGGAGACGGCCACCGCGGAGCGCGTGCGTGCGTACTTCCAGGCGCGGGCGACCGAGACGGAGTCCGCGACGGTCGGCGGCGGCGGGGTGTTCGCGCTGTTCGACGCGCCGTTCGACCCGGCCCTGCTCCAGCGATTCCTCGCGGACGCGGCGAAGTAAACTCCCCGTCCTGAGCGGGGGCGTAAGCCCTCTGTGTATTTCCCCAACGCGAGATCGCGCGAAGCGCACAGGGGGCTTACGCCCCCCGCTCAGGACGAAGAGCCTTCCCCCTCCAACTCGCGCAGCGCCGCGCCGAACGGGTCCGGGGCGTCGATCACCACGTCGTCGTCCTTCAGCGAAATGCCGAACCGGTACCACGTCCCGTGCCACACCCAGAACACCTCGTCGGACACCGGGTACGCGTGCGCGCGGAAGTTCTCCTCCGCGAACATCTTCAACACGTGAACGCGGCCCAGCGCCGGGAACGACACCGGCCACACGGCCAGTTCCTCGCGACTGGGGATCGCGACCCAGAAGCCGGCCGGCGACTCCGGCATCAGCTCTTCCACCATGAGCGCGCGGGCCGCGTCGTACCCGTCGCCGGCGTGGCCGAGGTAGATGTCCAGTTCGTCGGACGCGCGCTCGAAGTAGTCGCCGGGGGTCGCGGCGCGGAGGTTCTCCAGCGCGAAGTCGAGCAGGTCTTCGCCCTTCTTGCGGCTCTTCGCCAGCATCTCCGCGGTAACGAACGCCATCGTCTGCGGGAAGTCGATGACCAGGGTGATTTCCAGCCCGGTGCCGGGCAGCGGGATGCCCCACGGGTGCGCCTGGCGGCGGTCGAACGGCTGACCCAGCCACGGACGCAACTTGTCGGCGACCGTCGCGAGGTCGACGGGGATGTCCTGCGCCTTGGTCTGGGTGAGGCGGTCGAGGAACCCGCGGACGAGTTCGGGCCACGCGGCCGGGTCGTCGGCCTTCGCGCGGCGGTGCAGGTTGGCGAGG
>JAYUBA010001320.1:0-3308 GCA_043741075.1 Frigoriglobus sp. | reverse complement strand
CCAGTAGCTGTGCGGGAAGTAGTGGTACGGGTAGTAGTACATCTTCGGCAGCGTCGGATCCTGGGCGGCGGCCGGCTGTGCCGACCCGGCCCAGAGTGACACCGCCAGCGCCGCGAAGCCGAAGCGCGGCAGCCATGTGCGCAGCATCGTCGTCCTCCTGTGACGTGAACTCGACAGCCGGCCCAATCGAGCCGGCCTTCCTGTCGCCGAAGCTTACCCTACACGTCCGGCCCGCGACGCCGACAAGCGGCGGAGTGGAACGAAAACCGTAGAACGAACTGCGGGCCGCACGCATTGGCGAACCCGGAGCGTGAGCGACGGGGTTTACGCCCCACCCCGTCGCTCACGCTCCGGGTTCGCCGGAATTATTCAAGTCATGACGCAACCGAACGACGTGTACGACAACCCGCTCATCGGCCGGTACGCCTCCCAGGAGATGGCGGAACGGTGGGGGCCGCTGCGCAAGTTCCGCACGTGGCGGCGGCTGTGGCTCGCGCTCGCGGAGGCCGAAGCCGAGTTGGGCCTGCTCGCGGACGACGGGAAGTCGCCCCGCATCGCCCCGGCGCAACTCGCGGAGCTTCGCGCGCACCTCGACGACATCGACCTGACGAGCGCCGCCGCGCACGAGAAGCGGTTGCGGCACGACGTGATGGCGCATGTGACCGCGCTGAAGGACGTGGCACCCGGTTGCGGCGACATCATCCACCTCGGCGCGACTTCCTGTTACGTCACGGACAACGCCGACCTCATCCTGATGCGCGAGAGCCTGAACCAGTTGTGCGAATCGCTCGCGTGCGTCATCGACGCGCTCGCCCGGTTCGCGACGACGTGGAAGGACGAGCCGACGCTCGGGTTCACCCACTTCCAGCCGGCACAACTCACCACCGTGGGCAAGCGCGCGACGCTCTGGCTGTACGACTTCGTCATCGACCTTGCGGAACTGGAGCAGCGGCGCGACGGCCTCCTCTTCCGCGGGGCGAAGGGCACGACCGGCACGCAGGCGAGCTTCCTGTCGCTGTTCGGCGGCGACCACGACAAGGTGAAGGCGCTCGACGCACTGGTCGCGAAGAAGATGGGCTTCGCGGACCGCGTGTTCCCGGTGACCGGGCAGACGTACACGCGGAAGATCGACTCGCAGATTCTCGACGCGCTCAACGGCCTCGCGCAGTCGGCGCACAAGTGGGGCACCGACCTGCGGTTGCTCGCGCACCGGCAGGAGATCGACGAGCCGTTCGAGGCGGAGCAGGTCGGGTCGAGCGCGATGGCGTACAAGCGGAACCCGATGCGCGCCGAGCGCATGTGTAGTCTGTCGCGGTTCGTCTCCGGCCTGCCCGCGATGGCCGCGAACACCGCCGCGACGCAGTGGTTCGAGCGCACGCTCGACGACAGCGCGTGCCGCCGCTTGTACATCCCGCAGGCGTTCCTCGCGGCCGACGCGGTGTTGCGGATCGCGCTGAACCTGCTCACGCAGAAGAACGAGACCGGTCGCGGGTTGGTGGTGAACCGCGAGGTGATCGCGCGGAACGTGCGCGAGTACTTGCCGTACATGGCGACCGAGAACCTGATGATGGCCGCGGTGCGGGCCGGCGGGGACCGCCAGGAGGTTCACGAGGTGGTGCGGCGGCACAGCCACGCGGTCACGGCACGCGTGAAGTCCGGGGACGGCTCGGCGGCGGAGTTGTTGGAGCGGTTGAAGGGCGAAGCGGCCTTCGCGAAGGTGGATTTCGGCGCGGCGCTCGACCCGCGGCACTTCGTCGGCCGCTCCCCGCAGCAGGTGGACGAGTTCGTGACGGAGTACGTCGAACCGATCCGCGAGAAGTATGGGAAGGTGTTGGGGAAGACCGCGGAACTGCACGTGTAGAGGTGCGCGTTTCTTGCCCTCTCCCCTTGCGGGAGAGGGTGGCGGCGCTTCGCCGACGGGTGAGGGGTAAACCTCCACGCTCCAAAACCGCTTCGCCTGTATCGTGTCGCTCAGCGCCCCTCACCCGGCCTCGCAAAGCCTCGCCACCCTCTCCCGCAAGGGGGGGGAGAGGGCGAAGAGTCACAGCCGCTGGCTGTAGCGCTTGCTGCGGCGACCGAAGACCGGCTTCTTCACCGGCTCGCCGGTGCCACCCGCGCCCGGAACCGGCGGCGCGGCGGGGGGCGCGGCGTCGGACTCCCAGCCGTCGTCTTCGCCCTCGGGCTTCGCCGGCGGCTTGAGCGAGTCCAGCCCGGAGAACACCACCCTCGCCTCCGCCGGCGGGCGCTTCGCACGCGGGGCCGCCGACTCGAACCCCTCGATGTTGTCCGCCTCGATCAGGCGGTTAATCATCATCTCGATGTCGGTCAGTAGGCCGCCCTGCTCCGGCGCGGCGAACGAGATCGCGATGCCGTCCTTGCCGATGCGGCCGGTGCGACCGATCCGGTGGACGTAGTTCTCGATGTCCATCGGCAGGTCGAAGTTGATGACGTGTGAGAGGTCCACCACGTCGATGCCGCGGCTCATCACGTCGGTCGCGATCAGGTACTTGATCTCGCCGGTGCGGAATGCGGCCATCACCTTCTCGCGCTGCGACTGCGGCAGGTCGCCGTGGATCACCGCGGCCTTCGGCACCACCCGCTTCAGGTCGCGGTACAGGTTGTCCGCCCACCGCTTCCGCTCGACGAAGATCAGGCACTGCCGCGGCTTCTCCCGCTCGATGACGCGCCTGAGCAGCTCGAACTTGCGATCCGGGTCCACGGTGAAGTAGCTCTGCCGGATCTTGTCCACCGTCGGCTTTTCTGGCGTCATGTTCAGGTGAACCGGGTCTTTCATGTACCGGTTCACCAGCCGCTTGATTGACTCCGGCACGGTCGCCGACATGAGCAGCGTCTGGCGCTCGGCCGGGCACCGCTTCAGGATGCGCTCGATGTCGTCGCGGAAGCCGATGTCCAGCATCCGGTCGGCCTCGTCCAGCACCGCATACCGGACCTGGCCTAGCGACATGGAGCCGCGCTGGAGGTGGTCGAGCATCCGGCCTGGCGTGCCGACGACGAGGTCGCAGCCGCGGGCCAACCCGTTGAGCTGCTGCTGCATCCCGGTTCCGCCGTACACCGGTACGCACCGGAACTTGCTGCTGGGCGCGAGTCGGTCCGCTTCGGTGGCGATCTGCAGCGCGAGTTCGCGCGTCGGGGTCATGACGACGCCGATCGGCCCTTTGAGCGTGTGCGGGCGCCAGCGGTTGAGGAACGGGATGAGGAACGCGGCCGTCTTGCCGGTGCCGGTCTGGGCCTGGCCGATGACGTCCTGGCCGCGCATGGCGACGGGGATGACGGCGGCCTGGACGGGG
>JAYUBA010001319.1:0-3312 GCA_043741075.1 Frigoriglobus sp. | reverse complement strand
CAAAGCCTCGCCACCCTCTCCCGCAAGGGGAGAGGGCAAAACAATTGCGCTCACGGTTTCGCCGCGGCGCACGCGCAGGGCGTCGCGCCGCACTTCGGGCACCCGGCCCCGTACTTCCGCCTCATCGCGTCGTCCAGATCGACGCCGGCGATGTTCGCGAGGGTCGCCAGCCACGCCAGCACGTCGGCGAACTCCAGCGCCAAGTTGCCGGGGTCGGCCGTCGGGTCGCGGAGCGCGGCGGACAACTCGCCGACCTCCTCCATGAACCACATGAACGTGCCTTCCACGCCCCGCCGGCCGTCCTTCGCGCCGAACAGGTCGCGGATGCGCTGCTGTAACTCGCCGAGCGTCATGCGGACGATTCTACGGCGAAGGCCGGCGCGCGGCACCGCACTGACGGTACGCCGGACGGGGGGCGTGGGTTCGGAGAAGAGACCCACCCCCCAACCCCCTCCCTGAAGGGAGGGGGAGCAAGACCTGTCGGCTTTCTCTGGCTCCCCTCCCGCGGACAGAGCCGCGAGCGTAAGGCGGGCGTTGGGGGGGCAAGACCTGTCGGCTTTCTCTGGCTCCCCTCCCTTCAGGGAGGGGTTGGGGGTGGGTTCTTCACTCCGCCGGGGTCACGCCCAGCACGATGACGAAGTTCGCGCTCAGCTCGCCCGCCTTCGACCCCTTCACCTTGTCGAAGTCCACCGTGATCGCGTCCCGCGGCTTGCCCTCCTTCGTCCCCTTCCAGATGAAATCCTTGTCGTTGCCCGTGTGGCCCTTCACATACAGTTGCGTGGTCAGCAACTCCTTGCGGCCCTGCTTCACCTTGAAGTGGATGTGCGGGGTGCGGCCGGGGTACGGCACCGGCTTGATGGTGCGGAAGTAGTACTCGCCCGTGCTGCCGGTCACGAACCGCCCGAACCCCTGGAAGTTCTTGTCCTGCTTGTCCTTCTTGCCGTCGCTGTCGCGGGTGTGCAGGTACACGCCGTTGCCGTCGCACTGCCAGATCTCGACCACCGCGTTCTTCACCGGGTCGCCCTTCGCGTCCAGAATCTTGCCGGTCAGGTGCGTCACCTCGCCGACCGCGGGCGTGATGCCGTCGTTGATGACGAGCAGGTCGTTGTCGGTGTCGAGCGGCAGCTTGTTCGGGTAGAACGGCCCCTCGGTTTGCGCCGGCGTCTTGGTCAGTTCCTCCGCGTACGCGCCGCGGACGGTCCAGAACGGCGAGGTCGCGGCGATCGCGGAGGACGCCAGGAACAGCCGGCGGCTCGGCAGGTACAGCGGGCTACTCATCGGACGCTCCCGTGACGGGCGAAGTGATGTGACATCGGCAGTGTACGCGAGAAGAACCCACCCCCCAACCCCCTCCCTGAAGGGAAGGGGAGCCAGAATTAAGCCCCCTCCCTGCAGGGAGGGGGTTGGGGGGGGTTCTTCCCCCGGTTGCCCCGACCCCTCATCCGCGGTACGGTAAGAACGCGCCCGTAAGGAGTGTGCCGTGCCCCGACTGATCGTCATCCGCGGCGTCGATGAGGGGAAGCAGTTCGAGCTGACCGGCGGCGTCACCGTCGGCCGGCACTCGGCCAACGCCGTACCGCTGCACGACACGCAGGTGTCGCGCCGGCATTTTGAAGTGCGCGCCGTGCCTACCGGGTACGAGCTGCACGACCTCGGCAGCGGCAACGGCACCCTCCTCAACGGCCAGCCGGTGCAGGTGGCCCCGCTCCGCAGCGGCGACACCGTCACCCTCGGCCAGACGGTGCTGATGTTCACCGTCGGGCGCAACGAGTTCCCCGAAGCCGCGAACGAACTCACCGAAAAGGTGCGGCTCCAGGCGCGGCCGGAACAAGACCTGGCGTCGGCCATCGTGCGGAGCGTCGCGGCCGACGCCGGGAGCCAAATCCTGTCCCGCCCGGCCGCCGCGACCGACTGGCTCCGCGCCCGCCTCGCCAGCCTCGCGGCGCTGTACGAGACCGCCGAGATCATCAGCCACATCCTCGACGTGGATCAGCTCCTCAACACGGTCATGGACCTCGTGTTCAAGTCGGTGGACGCGGACCACGGGTGCTTCATGCTGCGCGACGAGGACGGCCGCCTCGTCCCGAAGGCGGTGCGCTACCGCGAGGGCATCAACCGGCAGGAAGAACTGGCCGTCAGCCGCACGGTGGTCGAGTACTGCATCAAGGAGAGGCAGGGCGTGCTCGTCTCGGACGTTCACGCCGACGACCGGTTCCGCGGCGTCGAGAGCCTCCACCGGCACAACATCCGCGAGGCCATCTGCGTGCCGATGAAGGGCCGCCGCGAGGTGGTCGGCGTGCTGTTCCTGGACACGCAGTCCACGCTCAAGCAGGTGGTGAACCGCGGGCTGGAGGCCAGCAAGTTCACCGAGGACCACCTTCACCTCGCCAGCGCCATCGCCCACCAGGCGGCGATCGCGGTGGAGGAGAGCCGATATCACGAGGCGCTCGTGAACGCCGAGCGCCTCGCGGCCATCGGCCAGACGATCGCGTCACTGTCGCACCACATCAAGAATATCATGCAGGGCGTCCGGTTCGGGTCCGACATGGTCCGCACCGCGATGAAGGAGAGTGACACCGACCTACTCGGCAAGGGCTGGAAGCTGGTCGAGCGGAACCAGGCGCGGATCGACGCTCTCATCCTCGACATGCTGAGTTACTCGAAGGAGCGCGAGCCGGCGGTGGAGCCGACCGACCTGAACCAGGTGTGCGAGGACGTGTTGGAGATGGTCCGCGGGCGGGCGACGGACCGGGGCGTCGCGCTGGAGTGGCGGGCCGGAACCGGCGTGTCGGCCGTGCCGTGCGACCCGGAGGGCATTCACCGCGCGGTGCTGAACCTCGTCAGCAACGCGATCGACGCGCTCGAGGACCGGCCGAACGCGAAGCTCGCGGTGCAGGCGATCCTCGAACCGGACGGAAGTTGGGCGAAGGTGATCGTGCTGGACAACGGCCCCGGCATTCCCGCGGACAAGGTCGAGGACATCTTCAAGCCGTTCGTGAGCACGAAGGGGAGTCGCGGCACCGGGCTGGGCCTGCCGGTGAGCCGCAAGATCGTCCGCGAGCACGGCGGCGACATTCTGGTGCAGAGCGTCATCGACAAGGGGAGTAAGTTCACGATCCGGGTGCCGATGAAGTCGGCGTTCACCGGCGACCTCGGTGCCACCGGGCCGCACCCGGTGCTCCCGCCTACCTCCGAGTGATGTGGGCGAACCCGGAGCGTGAGCGCCGGGGTCATTTCGTGGGGGTGGCCAAGAACCCCTCACCCGGCTCGAAGACTCGCCGACCTCTCCCCGCAAAGCCGGGGCGAGGTGAA
>JAYUBA010001318.1:0-3315 GCA_043741075.1 Frigoriglobus sp. | reverse complement strand
GGAACACCGGGTAAAGCGTTCGGCGCGCACCGTAAAGCGATAGGCCATCGGAATTGCAGAGCGTTTGGACGGCGTGATGAACCGTCCCACCAACGGCGTTTTCGGAACACGCAAAGCTTGCCGCCCAGAGCGCCCTGTGCACCTCGGCGTTCGGCTGCCAGGCCAGATAATCCGCCGCCGGATCGCCGAGTTCCAGACGCGCATTCTCCAGGGATTTGCGCGCCCGCTTCAGCGCCGCCTTGGTCTTCCCGGTGTCGGCGAATTGGTCATTCGCCTCAAGAGCGGCTGTGACCGTCGCATCCGAAACCCATTTCCAAAGCGCCCGGCACATCGCCGAAGCGAGCAAACGCTGTCGCCGATGTCCGAGTTTCGCCACTGCGACCCCGATCACAGAGTCTTCGGCGCGAACCCACTCGTCTTCCGTCATCGTCCTTCCCTCTGGGTCGCGCTCGCCTTCGGCTCGCGGCTAAACGGCGCGCCTCTTGTGTTGTAAGGTAACCACATGACGACCGACCCCGCCATTCCTTCGCCGCCCTCGTGGTACCGCGAACCGCTGTCCGTCGGGACACTGCCGCTCGCGTCGCGGTTCAACCTCGCGCCCCTTGCCGGGTACACCAACCTGCCGTTCCGGCTGTCCGTGCGCGAAGTCGGCGGCGTCGGGCTGTGTACCTCCGACCTCGTCAACGCCCGCGCCATCGTCGAAGGCCTCGGCAAGACGATGGGCCTGCTCGCCACCGCCCCGGCCGAGCGCCCGCTGTTCGTCCAAATCTTCGGGTCGCGGGCCGAGGACATGACCGCCGCCGCGAAGTGGCTGGTCGAGCGCGACCTCGCCGACGGCATCGACATCAACATGGGCTGCCCGGTGCGGAAGGTAGTCCGCGCCGGCGGCGGCTCCTCCATGTTGTGCGACACCACCGGCGCGACCGTCGAACTCGTGCGGAAGGTGGTCGAGTCGGTGCCGGTGCCCGTCACCGTGAAGATGCGGCTCGGCTGGGACGACGACAACCTGACCGCCCCGTTCTTCGCCCGCGAGTTCGAGAAGGTCGGGGTCGCGGCGGTCACCATCCACGGCCGCACCCGCGAACAGGGCTTCGCCGGCGGGGTGAATCATGAGGGCATCCGCCGCGTGGTCGAGGCGGTCGAGCGCATCCCGGTGTTCGGCAACGGCGACGTGCGGAGCGTCGCGGACGCCGCCAAGATGATCGCGGACACCGGGTGCCACGGCATCGCCATCGGCCGCGGCGCGCTCGCCGACCCGTGGTGCTTCCGCCGGTACGACCGCTGGGTGCGGACCGGCGACCCCGGCCCCCGCGGCACCTACGCCGAGCGGTTCGCGTTCATGCGGCTCCACGTGCGGCGGCTGGTCGCGTGGAAGGGGAACGAGAAGTACGGGTGCGTGCAGTTCCGCAAGATCGCGACGTGGTACACGCGGGCGCTGCGGCTGCCGAAGGCGGTGCAGCAGCGGCTGGTGATGCTGTCGAACCTGACGGAGTTCGAGGACGTGATCGCCCCGTTCGCGGACGGGCCGGTGCCGGACGGGTGGAGCGACTACGACGCGCAGCAGGCGCAAGTGGCCGTCCCGGCCGGCCCGATCAGCCACTGGTGAAGATCCCGCGAGAGGCTTTTGCGATGGATTTGCACCGTTTGATCGTCCTTCCCGACGGCCGGACTCACCAACAACACCGCGTAGAATTGCCGGACGCCCAGGACGGCCTGGTCGCCGCGCTCGTCGCCCAATTCGAGGGGTTGCGCTGCGACGCGGTGTTTCCGATTCAGCCGGGTCAGCTCCGGGTCGTGTGGATCGGGTCGCCGCTGGGTGGAGCGATCGGATCGTTCTACCTCGACGATCAACTCTTTCTCTGCACGATGCTGGCCTCTGGCTTCAGCGCCGAGGAAGATCAGGTGTATTTGACGACGACCGGGCGGGCCTGGGACCGGTCCCCGATGGTACGCGGGTTCATGGGCGAAGAGCCGTCACCGTTCCTGACCGTCCACGAGATCACCGACCGGCCGGTGCTCGTGGGGATGCTGATTCCCACTCTGCCGCCGGAGACTTTCGCGGAAATTGACGGCATCGAACTGGCGGCCGTTGCAGCGTACCACACGGTACTCGCCCGAAGTGAGGGGTGAAGAATTGCCGGTCCCGACCGGGGTCGGCGCTAAACTTCTCGTGCGTTCGCCAGTATCATCTCATTGCACTGTCACCCACTCTCAATGGAGATGCCCATGACCCCGCTACAGTCGCTGGCCGCGTCCGGTACGAAGCTGTGGCTCGATTCCGTGGACCCCGACCTCATCAAGCTGAACCGGTCGCAGGGGGCCACCGGGGCGACCTCGAACCCGATCATCATCGCCGGGCTGCTCAAGACCGGCCGGTTCGACGCCGACATGAAGACGTTCTTCGCCGAGGGGCTGGACGATGAGGCCGTCGCCTGGGCCATGACCAACCAACTGGTGAAGAACGCGCAGGACGTGTTCACCGACGTGTGGGCCGACACCAAGGGCGACAACGGGTGGGTCAGCTTCGAGCTGGACCCGCTCCTCGAAGACAAGGCGCAGACGAAGAGCGCCGCGGAGCGGACGGCGACGTACATCGCGCTGGGCAAGAAGTGGTCGGCCGGGCACAAGAACCGGATGATTAAGGTGCCGGCCACGCCGGGCGGGCTGGGGGCGATCGAGGAACTGGTCGCGGCCGGGGTGGCGGTGAACATCACCCTCATCTTCAGCGAGCGCCAGTACATCCTGGCCCGCGACGCCGTGTACCGCGGTGCCCAGCGCCGGACCGACAAGGAGAACGTGAAGACCGTTTACAGCATCTTCGTGAGCCGCGTGGACGTGTACACCGAGAAGCACGTCTCGACCCTGTCCGACGCCGCCCAAGGTGAGGTCGGCATCGTGAACGCCAAGCGCATCTGGAAGATGAACAAGGACTTCTGGGCCGGCAAGGGGCTGGCCCGGAACCAGGAGATGATCTTCGCCAGCACCGGCGCGAAGAAGAAGAAGGACGGCACGATGCCGCCGGCGTGGAAGTACGTCGAGGCGCTCGCCGGCTCGGACATCGAGACGAACCCGCCGGAGACGAACGCGGCGGTGGCCCTGAGCGGCCGGACGTTCACCAAGATGGTGGACCAGATGCCGCCGGCGGAGGTGCTTGCCGACATCGACGCGAAGGTGGACCCGGCGAAGATGGAAGAGGTGCTGATGAGCGAGGGCCTGGCCGCGTTCGCGGACCCGCACAAGGCGCTCATCAAGCTCATCGGCGAGAAGCGCGCCGCGCTGAAGTAACAACGCAAGCTCCTGAGCGAGGGGCGTAAG
>JAYUBA010001317.1:0-10692 GCA_043741075.1 Frigoriglobus sp. | reverse complement strand
GAAGATGCAGCGCGCCCTCATGCAATTCTTCAAGCCCGAGAACTACTTCGATGTGCGTCAGGCCCTCATCGAAGCGAAGCGCCAGGATCTCATCGGTGGCTGCGAAGGTCTAATCGCGGCCGAACCGCCGAAGGAGGCTCTGGAAGCGCGGCGGAAGCAGGCGAACGCGGCCGTGCGGAACGACCACTACCACTCGGTCGCGAACCCCGCGGCCGGCGAAGAAGCGGGCGAACGCCCTTCCCCGCCGCTGGCGAAGCACGCCGGCTACCGCCCCGGCCGCAAGTCGCAGATTCGTGGCAAGAAGCCCGGCCGCGGGCCGAAACCGAATAACTTCATGACCTCCCAACCCGCAGGAGATCTGCGATGATCTACCGCGATCCGAAGTGTGTCTTCGTTGCAAACGACGGCGCGAGTGCCAACCTCATCGCCGGCATCTTGATCGGGGCAGGGTTCCCGGCCGAGGTGATGAATGAGGCGACGCTGGGTGGGTTCGAGGGTGTAACCGGATTAGTTCCGGGCTTTTCTCTCAAGGGTGTCGAAGTCTGGGTTACCGACACCACGCACATCGAGCCGGCCACGAAGCTGTTGGACGAGGAAACAAAAGCGGTCGAGGCCGAGAAGCAGAAGCGGCTCGCGCGCACCGGCACGGTCACGGTCGCGTGCGAGGACTGCGGCAAGTCGTCCGAGTGGCCGGCGACCGCGATGGGCACCACCGAAGTGTGCCCGCACTGCGCCGGCTACATGGACGTGCCCGACCCGGACGAGGACTGGTCCGACGTGGACTTCGGCACCGCCGACGAGGATAATGGGGAAGGTAAGTAAACTGTTCACCGAGCGCCTCTTCCCAGGAACCGACCATGGAAGTTAAGAAAGAAATTGACCCGATGCTCGAGGGCCGACAGGATTTGATTCGAATCATGGACGCCGCTGCGGACTACCTCGCCGAGCGTGACACGGACACGGAGTCGCAAGCGCGCGCGCGCTGGAAGTTGTGGGCCGGTCCCAATGGCGAGACGTTCATCGGCCTTCAACTCGATGACCAAGGGTACTCCTCAGCACGCCACTTTTCGCCGAACCAGCTGGCGGACGACAACCGCAACTTGCGGCTCGTCATGATCTGGAATGACGTGTTGAGCGAGCGCACGCGGCGCGAAGTCGAACGGGTGAACGAATTGATCCGCCAATACCAGGGGGACTGACGTGGCCACAAAAGCCGAAGAGTTGATCCACAGCGTTCAACTCGAAGTCACGCGTGCGGTAGAACAACTCGGCCACCTCAAGGATGAGGTGCGGAACGCAAAGCTGCTCGAAGTGCGCGAAAATTTGGCGACCTTGGGCGTCCTCAACATTCCTCAGCTCATCGCCGAGATCGCCACCCTCCAGGAGCAGGTCGCGGAACTCAAGAAGTGGCGCGAGGAAACCGAACGTCGCAAGTGGCAGTTCTGGCTCGGTGTCGGTATCTGCGCGATCACATTTTCCGCCAACCTTGTGATGAACCTCCTCCTCTTCTTCGCGCGAAAGCCCGGCTGATGTCGCTCACCCTCGCTCCCTTCACCGTCTCCCCCCAAGAAACCGGCTTCACGCTCGCGAAGGTGCTGCGGTCGCGCCTCGGCGGGCCGTCGTGGAACGACGTGCGCAAGCTCATCGCCGCCCGCCGCGTCCAGGTCGGCGACGCGATCTGTTCCGACGAGGCCCGCCGCCTCAAGGAGAACGAAGCCGTCGTCCTGCTCGAACATCCCAAGACGCTCCCGCGGACCGCGCACCCGGAACGGCTCGTCGTCCGGCACCTGGACGAACACGTCGTCGTCGTGGAGAAGCCGTCGGGCGTGAACACCGTGCGGCACCCGGCGGAACTGGAGTGGTCCGAAGAGCGGCGCGAACTCGACCCCACACTCCAAGACCTGACGCAGTGGGCCGTCGCCCACCAACTCGGCCGCGAAGCCCGCGACATCCCGCGGCTGCGGATCGTTCACCGGCTCGACAAGGAAACGAGCGGGCTGGTCGTCTTCGCGCGGTCGGTGCTGGCGGAGCGCACCCTCGGCTTGCAGTTCCGCAAGCACACGGTCGTTCGCCGCTACCTGGCGGTCGTGCCGGGTATTCTGAGCGCCCAAACGATCCGCTCGAACTTGATTGACGATCGCGGGGACGGTCGCCGCGGCAGCACGCGACTGCCCGACATTGGGAAGGAAGCGGTCACGCACATCGCGGTCGAGGAGCGGCTGACGGGTTACACGCTGCTCTCGTGCCGGCTGGAAACGGGCCGCACGCACCAGATCCGCATTCACCTCTCGGAAGCCGGCCACCCGGTCTGCGGCGACAAGGTGTACGCGAAGCGGTCCCACGGCGAGGTGTTCGAGGACAAGAGCGGCGCCCCGCGGCTGGCCCTGCACGCGACCGAACTCGGCTTCGAGCACCCCGCGACCGGCGACCACCTGCACTGGTCGATGCCGCTGCCGGGCGACTTGGCGAAGTTCGTGGAGCGATTGAAGCAATCGTAGTACACGCGGCCCGCGTGCTCTTCGCAAGGCGCAAGGCACGCGGGCCGCGTGTACTACGACCCGGCTCTTTGCTTCGTGTTCACTTCGCCAGCCCGTACTTCTCGATCTTGCGGTCGAGCGTGGAGCGCTCGATGCCGAGGATCGTTGCGGCCTTCGACTTGTTCCAGTCGGTGTGCTTGAGCGTGTCCAGGATGTGCCGCTTCTCCATATCGTCGAGCGATTCCGGCTTGTAGGGAGCGCCCGCCGCCGGCCCGCCGATGTCGAGTTCCGAAAGCCAGATGTCCGCCGCGTCGATGGTCGGGCCGCTGCCGAGCGCGACCGCACGCTCCACCGCGTTCTTCAGTTCGCGGACGTTCCCCGGCCAGCGGTGCGCCTGCAACTTCTCGATCGCGCCGCTCGTAAAACCCTTAATCTTCCGGCCCGTCTCGCGCACGAACTTCTTCAGGAAGTGGTCGGCAAGGACGGGCACGTCGTCGAGGCGGTCGCGGAGCGGCGGCACGTCGAGTTGCACCACCTGGAGGCGGTAGAAGAGGTCGCGGCGGAAGGTGCCGTTGCGCACCGCCTCTTCCAGCGGTCGGTTCGTCGCGGCGACCACGCGCACGTCCACCTTGATCGCCACGTTCCCGCCCACGCGCTCGAACGGGTGCCCCTCCAGCACGCGGAGGAACTTCGCCTGCGTGCTGAGCGCCATCTCGCCGATTTCGTCGAGGAAGATGGTGCCGTTGTCGGCGGCCTCGAACTTCCCGATCATGCGCTCGGTCGCGCCGGTGAACGACCCCTTCTCGTGACCGAACAGTTCGCTCTCGAGCAGCGTTTCGGTGAGCGCGGCGCAGTTGAGGCAGATGAACGGGCCGTCGCGGCGCGGGCTGTTCTTGTGGATCGCGCGGGCGACCAGTTCCTTCCCCGACCCGCTCTCGCCGCGGACCAGCACGGTCGCCTTCGTCTCGCCCACGCGCACGATCTGCGACTCGATCTTCTGGAGCGGGCCGCTGTTGCCGACGATGTCGCTGTCGAGGCGTAGCTGGTCGCGCAGGCTGCGGTTCTCGGCGGCCAGTGTGGTCTGCCGGGCGAGCCGGTGCCACACCGTGCCGAGGTGGCGCGCGATCGCGAGCGTCAGTTCCAGGTCGTCGGCGTTCAGCGGCGCGTGCCCGCTCGTGCGGTACAGGTGCAGCAGGCCGAGTACCTGTTCCTCGAAGAGGATCGGGGCACAGATGAGGCTCGCGACCTTCAACTCCGCGATGCTGTCGCGGTCCTTCAGCGTCCGGTGCGCGGCCACGTCCTCGGCGAGCACCGCTTGCTTGCCGGAAAGAACCTCGCTGCTGACGAACTGTGACACCTTGTGGTACGTCGCGGGGCCGGTGCCGCGGGTGCGGTGAACGAGCAACTCCAGTTCCCGCGTGTCCTTCAGCGCGAGGACGGCCACGACCTCGGCCGGGGTGGCGCGGAACACCGCGTCCACCGCGAGCGCGCACAGTTCGGTCGTGTCGGCCGCCGCCGCCATGTCGAGGGCGAGGCGGTACAGCACCGCGACCGCCTGCGGCGGGGCGACGCGCGCGTCGAGCCGCACCGTGTCCGGGTCGGGGCCGGCGGGCGACGGGGTCTGCTGGTAGCGGGTCTGGCCGAGGCGCTTGCGGATCTCCAGGCCGTCGGCCTTCTCCGCGGGCCGCGGGGCGGCCTTCGGCATGTCCGGGAGCTGGCCCATCTCGTCCACGTACACGAACCGGGTGCGGCCGACGCGGACCTCGTCGAGCGGGCGCAGAGGGCGGTCGGTGCGGAGCGGTTCGCCGTTGAGGTGCGTGCCGTTCAGACTGCCCAGGTCGCGGACGTGCCACCCGCCCTGGACCGGGAACACCTCGGCGTGTTCGCGGCTGCACAGGTCGTCGCGGAGGACGACGCGGCTGGTCGGCGCGCGGCCGAGCGTGTACCGCGTGCCGTCGTGTAGCGGGTACACGTCGCCGAACCCGTCGTCGCGGCGGGCGACGAGGAACGCACTGGCGGGCTGAACCATTGGCGCGATTCGGGCGTGGTGGGCGGTCTGTCACTTCACCATAGGTCGCGACCGCCCCGCGGTGCAAGCGGGAACCGTGCGGGCGAAGGGGCAACCGATACCCGGTGGGACCGGTTCCGCCCGTGTCGTTCGGCGGTGCGGCGCGTCGGCCGCTGCGCCCCCTGAAACGAAAACGGCTCAGGGAGACCCCTGAGCCGTTCCGTTATTCCAGTGCCGAGGAGAGGACTTGAACCTCCACGCCCTTGCGAGCGCCAGAACCTGAATCTGGTGCGTCTGCCAATTCCGCCACCTCGGCCCCGCCCGCGAACGGGTCGTGAGCGTATCTTAAAGGCCAGCGGCGGAACGTCAAGAGGGTCGCGCCCAGCATTCCGTCACGCGGCCTCAACCGCCCGGCTTCGGGGCTGGACCGGACCCAGGCCCAGGCCCCGATCCCGGCAGAAGCCCCGGTCCGGTGCCCGTCGTCTTCAGCGGTTGCGGCACGACCAGCGGGATGTCGATGCTCACCACCGGGACCGTGGTCATGTAGTCGAGCCAGTCCGTGGCGAACTTCTTCACCAGCGCCGGATCGGCCGGGCCGTCCTCGGTCGCCGAGAGTTTGAACACGCGGACGAACGCGGCGTGTGCCGTGCGGCCGTCGATGGGCAGGTCGCGCGGCAGTTTGTTCAGTTCCGCGACGTACAGCTTCAGTTCGGCGGACCTGGCACGCGCGAGGTAGTAGTACAGCGCCCACGCGGTCGCCTGGGACTTGATGTTCAACCGCTCGCGCTTCTTCCGCTGCGCGATGATTGGGTCTTCGGCGTCCGTGGCGAACGCTCCGGGTTGTCCCATCGGGCCTGCTCCGGGTTGCCCGATCGGCCCCGCTCCGGGTTGTCCCATCGGCCCCGGCGGGCCGCCCGCCGAGCCAGGCCGCCCGCCGGGGCCGACAGCTCCCAAGCCGGGACCGCCGAGCACTCCCACGCCGGGACCGGGACCGGCGCCGGGACCGGCCACACCGTTCGGCTTCTTGGCCTTCGCGGGCGGGGCGGGGTCGGGATCGACCGCGTCCTTCAACCCGGCGAAGTATGCGTCGGTCAGGACGTTCTCCAGGAGCTTGGCCGGGTCCGGGTTCAGTTCCTTGTGGAACTCGTCGCCCATCTCCTTGAAGTAGCGATGGAGGACGTAGTTCGGCACGCCGTACCCGGTGCCGAACGCGACCGCCATGTACGGCTTGCCGTCGTCGCCCTTGGTGACGTAGGCCGGGCCGCGGGGGCGCGTGAACGTGTTGACCGCGCCCTGCGTGAGCCAGTTCGGCAGCGTCACGTACTTCGGCAGCACGCCGGTGGCGAACATCAACTGGCGCGTGCCCTCGCGGCTCACCGCGGCCAGTTCCGACTCCTCGATCACCAGTTTCTCGACGACCGCGAGCGTGTTCGCCCGCGCCACGTCCTCCGGCATGCTGCCCTTCTCCCCGGTCGGGTCGATCTTCGGAATCTTCCCGCTCAGCAGTTCCTCGCGGTTCAGCCCCTTCGCGAAGACATGGTTGGTCTGCTTGAGGAACGTGCGGCCGACATCGTCCATGCGGTCGGGCGAGAGGACGACGACGTTGTGGTCGGGGGCGTAGAACGCGTCCGACTGCGTGGGCAGGCCGTCGAGGGCGAGGCGGAGTTGGCCGATCTGCTCGCGGGCGTCCGCGGCGAGGATCACGACGAGGGGCTTCCCCGGCACCGACAGGACGACGCCGCGGGTCGCGTGCCACAGGAAGAACGCGGAAAAGTTGTCGTTCAACTGCGCGCCCCGGCGGGTGACTTCCGGCTCCAGACTGTCCCAGTACACGATCGCGTAGTGACCGTCCAAGCGGACGCTCTTCGCGTCCAACTGGACGCGCCAGTTCTCGGCGTTGCTCGGCTGGGCGGCCGGCATCTTGACCGCCTTGTGCATCGGCTCCCACGCGGCCACGAACCGGGCCGCGTCGGCCGACAGGGTCAGTTTCTTGTCCGCGGCCACGTCGAGCAGTTCCTGCGCGAACGTGAGCGCGTCCTTCGGGGGGGAACCGTCTTTGTGGAACGAGGTGTCGCGGATGAACCCGGACTCCAGCGCCAGGATCAGAGCGTCGTAGAGCAACTGCGGGTCGTTCTTGCCGCGGAGCCACGCCTGGTGCTTGGCCAGCATCTCGGTGGAGCGGGTCTTCCCCGGTCCGGGCTGGAGGATCAGCTCGTCGTACATGTGGATCGTGCTGCTGTCCACGAAGAGGCTCGACAGCAACTTGCGGCCATGGTACGGGACGACGAACCGGCGGAACTCCGGGTTGAACTGCTGGTTGTACGGCTTGCCCATGTCGAGGCGACCGGCGACGAGGCCCGCCTCCAGCGGGATGACCGCGACCACCGCGCGGGTGTGGTCGATGTCGCCCGCGGGCGCGCCGTTCGGCATCCCGCCGGGACCGGGCGGCATTCCGCCGAGGCCGGGCGGCATCCCGCCGGGGCCGGGCCTTCCACCCGGCCCGACGAGACCTCCGGGGCCGGGGCCGATGAGACCTCCGGGGCCGCCGAAACCACCGGGACCACCGAAACCGGGGCCGGCGGGCGCGGGTGGACCGCCGCCGCCGCCTTCGAGCAGGACGCGGATGATGATGTAACCCGCGAACGTAGGGGACGCGGTCGCGGTGAGGAACACCGCGACGGCGAGCAAGACGCGCCTCATGAAAACCTCCAGCACGGGCCGACCCGCCCGCGACGTGATTCGTCCATTGTTCCCGACGCGGGGTCCGCGGGCAACGTGAAACCGCCCGCCCGTTACATCATTTCTTCGCGAAGTCGATACTCGTCTTCTCGACGCCCTTGAACATGAGGGTGTTCCGGTTCGGCCGGACGCGCGCCTCGGCCAGACGCCCCAGGAGCCACTCGATGTCCACCCTGGCGGTCGCGTCCGGCTTGCCGGAGCCGTCCACCTTGTCCATCGGGGCGAGAACCTTCGGGATGACTTTGCTGTACAGTTCCTCGACGGTCGGGGGAATCATCTTCGGGTCGTACTTGGTCGGCTGGAGGATGTCGTACTCGGGGTCGAACAGCGGGCGCCAGTTCCGCAACCCCTCGGCGGTGCGGAGCGCGTAGGACCGCCACGGCAGGGAGCGGTCGAACGCGTTGGACGCGCGCGGCTTGGCGAACGTGGTCAGCGCCGTCAGCACGGCCTCGGCCGCGACATCCGCGTTGTACGCCTTGTCCGCGATGTACCGCCCGCCCTTCTCTTCCACGGGGGCCATGTTGCACAGCCCGATGGCGGCCTCGGCGCACTCCGCGGGGCCGGGCGCGGGCACGAGCGCCGGGTCGCCGAGGGCGACGCGGGCGAGCGTGTAGGCGGGGTACAGTTTGGTCTTCCCGTCCGGGCCGGGGAGCGACGCGAACTTGGTCTGGGCCAGCGCGCGGACGGCCTGGCGCCGCACCATGCCGATCACCGCGAGTTGGTCGGGCGCGATCTCGTCCGGCTTGCCCGCGGGCAGGCCGGCGAGCAGCATTGCGGGGTCGGTGACGCAGTCGTCGAGCACCTTCACCAGCGCCCCGACGGTCTTGGCATCGACTGCGTGCTTGCGGATTTTGATGTCGTTCGGGTCGTTCGCGGCGAGCAGCGCGCCGGCGGCGTGGAACAGGTAGAACTTGACCTCGGTTCGGGTCGGGTTCCGGAGGGCGACGATCCGGTCGTGGGCGCGGGTCAACCAGTCGGGGGCCAGAACCGTCGGGGCGTTGCCGAGCAGGGCCGTGACCGTCTCGAAGTGGGCCGGGGCACCGGTGCGGGCGACGTGCGCCAGGACGCGGGCCGCGTTGATGCGGACGATCACCTCCGGGTGCGTTTCGATCAGGTTCTTCAGGGCCGCGTCGAGGGCCGCGCCGAATTCGCGGACGTAGTCGGCCGGCTCCCGGTTCGGCTTCGAGCTGTTCGGCATCGGCTCGATCAGGAACCGGTCCAGTTCGGCCAGGATGCCGTTGGGGCCGTCGATCGTCGGCACCCGCACGCCGGGCGTGTCGAGTTTGAAGTCCTGGGACGCCTTCCACACCGCCGGGTGCGCGATCAGGTCGGCGTAATACTTCGCCGTTTTGGCGAAGCTCTCCCGCGCGGCCTTCAGCTCGTCCTTCCCGATGCCGCCGTTCGGCTGGTCGCGGTACTGGATGATGAGCGAGGAGTCGGGCCGCTTGGGTAGGTCCGCCTGCGCCGCCGCGGGCGGCGCGACGAGCGCGAACCCGCCGGCGGCGAGCAGTGTCCAGGCGACGAGGCGAGTGCGAGACATCGGTTCCCCCGAACCGTGGGTAGTGACGGGCTGCGAGTAGAACGGCGGCGGCCGGCGTTTCGTTAGCGAATCTCCCATTCAGGCTAACGGCCGCGGGGGCGGGTTGCAAGGGATGGCCGGGCGCGTTCGCGGGGAAGCGGGCGGGGCCGGTCTCACGACCGGTCCCGGCGCCGCGGTAATCGCGGTTGCCGTTCGGGGGCGGGGGAGTTACAACGCTCATGTCGAGGCATCGGGCCGTAGCGCAGCTTGGTAGCGCGCTTGCTTGGGGTGCAAGAGGTCGTGGGTTCAAATCCCGCCGGCCCGACGTCGCCCCGGTGACGACAGGAGTTGTCGCCGGGGCTTTTTCGTTGACATTTCCAGCGTTTCCGAGCGTCGGCTTCTCGTTGCCCGAATGGTCTGTTCCTGTTCCCATCATGTCAGCAGATGCCAGAAATTGCCCCTTTGGGCCACCAGTTTCGGAACAATCGTGGGAACAATTGGCGACGGTCGTTGTGGCCGAAGCGCCCGCGATTCCCTGCGGTTCGGCAGTCCGCGGTGCGGGCGGGGCGAATTCGGGAAGCCGTTCGACGGCTTGGCGAACGTCGAGGTGCCCCGCGTCGGTGTAGACACCCATCGTCAACTTGATGTCGGAATGCCGCATCGCGGCTTGTGCCGTTCGCGGTGCGGTGCCCGATGTCGAAAGCATCGTGCCGAACGTCGTGCGCAGCGCGTGAACGTCAACCGTCCGGCCGCGGTCGTCGCGCTTCGGGATGCCGGCCGTTCTCATGTCGCGGTCGAGGATGAGGCGCAACCCGCCGGGAACGGTGAACAGCCGGTCGGCGGGGGCAAGGCTCCGCTCGCCGATCCACTGGCGGAGTTCGGCGGCCAGGTCGGCGCGGAGCGGGATCGTCGAGCCGGCGCGGTTCTTCTCGTTCGCCGCTTCGAGCCGGACGCATTCCGCGCCGGGCGTCAGGTCAACGCGGGAAACGGTCAGCGTGCGGAGTTCATCGCAGCGAAGACCGGTGTAGATCAGGGTGCGGTAGACGAGTACCCGCTCACGCCCCAGGGCGAGCAATCGCTCGACGACTTCCGGGCGGATGTCCGCGGTGCGTTGCCCCTTCCTCTTGCCGCGGCGGATGGTGCGGGCGTCGTCGAGCGGTCGGTGAGCGGCCACGGCGAGCAACCGGCCGATTTCGTCCGCGGTCAGGGCGCGCCGTTGCCGCTTCGGGTCGGCGCGTTCGTCGGCTTTGGGGAGTTTGTTCAGGTCGTGCCAGGAAAGCCGGCCGGCGTCCCGGAGCCAGTTGGCGAACCGAACCACGGCATCCCGGTAGTAGTTCCGGGTGCGTGCCCCCATGCCGTCGGTCACGGCATCGGCGAGCCATCCTTCGATCTTGTCGCGGTGGATGTCGCGGACGGTGGTGAAGCCGAGTTCGGCCGTCAGCCGGCGGACGGCGCGGAGCGCGTTCGCCTTGTAGCCGGCGCTCACGTCCGCGGCGGTGAGCGCCTGCTCGTAGGCGTCGAGGTGCGGCGCGATCGGACCGGCGGCGGCGCGGGCGGTGTCGAGGTCCGCGGCGTCGAGAACGCCGGCGGAAATCTGTTCGGCTTCCTTCTCCCACTTGGCGAGCTTCTGCCGGGCGTTCGATTCGTCGCGGCATCCGGTCGAGCGCTCGACGGTGCGGCCGGTGTGATCCTTGAAGCGGGCGTAGTAGGTGCCCACTTCGACGGCCACGGTTCGCGCGCCGTCGTGCCCCCCAGTGACGGGTGCGGTGTGCAGCTTCCCGCGACTTCGCCAGCGGGCGAGCCGCTTCCCGTTCGTGTTGGTCACGGTGGCGGATTTTGGAACGGGTCGGCGAAGTGTCTTGCGGAACAGCGTGCCCACGATTGTAACCCTCGGTGAGAAGGCTACGCGCCCGGTGTCGCTTCTCACGACGACAACCGGGCGGTAGCCG
>JAYUBA010001316.1:0-3328 GCA_043741075.1 Frigoriglobus sp. | reverse complement strand
CGTGCGGTTGGATTTGAGTCCGGATGGGCAGTTCGTGGCCGTCCGCGACGGCTACCAGGCGATCGACGGACAGGCGCACGGCTATCGCGTGCAACTTTGGCGCGTCGCCGACGGCACGCCGGTCCTTCGGGAAGAACTCCAACAGTGCGGGGCGATGGCATTCAGCCCGAACAGCCGCCAGGCGGCCGTCGCCAAGGGCGACGAGGTTCTCTGTATTGACCTTGCGAGCGGTGAGGAAACCAGTCGCTGGCGTCTGCCCGCCAAGGCCCACTCGCTGGCGTTTCACCCGAACAACCTCCGGCTCGCCGTGGGGCATTCCACGGGCCATGTCGCTTCCGTTTATGACTCGGTACGGGGCACCCGTGTCGCCGACCTGCCGGTCGGCTCGATGGAAAACCAGATCGTCGCCTGGCATCCGGACGGCACCCGTCTCGCCGTGGCAGGGTCCGACCCGCGCATTCAAATCTGGGATGTGGTGAGGCAGCGCAAGTTAGCAACCCTGGAAGGACACGTGAAACTGGTCACGGCCCTGAGCTTCCACCCCGACGGCAGTCTCCTGACGTCGATCGCGTGGGAAGGGGTTTTACGCCTCTGGGATCCTGCCACGGGTCGGCAACTCATGCAGTTACCGCTCGCCGCATTTCCGCGATTCAGCAGCCGGGGCCGGTATTTGGGATTTCTGCGGCAAGGCAAGCAGGTGCAGTTGCTGGAGGTGACGCCGTGCCGCGAATACCGGACCTTCGTCAGCAGTTGGGGCACGGGCCAGGGAGATTACCACGACGGTGCCATCAGTCCCGACGGCCGTTTGCTGGCGCTGGGCAATGGCCGCGCCGGCGACCGCCTGTGGGAGCTCTCCACCGGGCGGGAACTGGCCGTACTGCCGACCGCGAGTCAGTGCGTCCTCTTCCGGTCCGACGGCCGCGAATTACTCACCTGTGGCGAAACCGGCGTTCACCGCTGGCCGATTCGGGCCGGCACGGAAGCCGCCGTCCCGCTTCGCCTGGGGCCGCCACGGAAGATCGCGCTGCCCTTCGTTCCGCATCGCGCCGCGCGCAGTCCGGACGGCCAGACGCTGGCGATCGTCAGCGAACAGTCGGGCGCCGGGTTGCTCGTGGACGACCCCACGGAATCGGTGCGAGGCCAGCCCTTCGTGCACCCGCGCGTCTCCGAGGTCGCCCTCAGTCGTGACGGCCGGTGGATCGCGAGCTGCGGCTGGCACTCGGACCGCGTCCGGCTCTGGAATGCCACGACCGGAACAATGGTCCACGAATGGGTTTTGGGAAAGCAGACGGGGGTGTTTTTCACTCCGGACAGCCGTGCCGTGGTCATCAGCCGGGACGACGCGTTCACTTTTTGGGACGTGGACACCTTGCAGCCGATCCGCCGGCTGGGCCGGGATGTCGCTCTCTACCCCGGCTTCGTCGCTTTTTCCCCGGACGGCAAACTCATGGCCCTGGAGATAGCCCCGGCCGTCGTTCATCTCAAGGAAGTCGCCACCGGACGAACGGTAGCCAAGCTCGAAGACCCGCACGGCGACCGGGCCGGGTGGATGGGGTTCACTCCCGACGGAACGCAGTTAGTCGTCGCGGCCCCTCACGCCAAAGCGATCCACGTCTGGAACCTGCGCGCCATACGCGAGCGGCTTAAGGGCATGGGACTGGATTGGAACTGGCCCGAGTTCCGGCCGGCTGATCCCTGGGCGAAAGCGGCCGAGATCGTCCGGGCCGAGGTACTCCCCGGAGATCTGTCGGACCCCGGCCTGACGCCCGAGCAGAGCACGAGGCGGGCTGTCGAGCGGTTCGGCCGTGCGGTGAAAGCCAACCCGGACGACGCGATGGCTTGTAACGCCCTGGCCTGGACTTACCTGACCGCGCCGGAACCACTGCGCGACGTAAAGGTCGCCCTACCCCTGGCCGAGAGAGCCGTGCGCCTATCCGCCGACAGCGCATTGTACCGAAACACGCTCGGCTTGGCCTACTACCGCGCCGGCCGCTACCGCGAGGCCATCCAGACGCTCCGGCCCAATCTCGACAAGCAAGAAGACTGGGGCCTGGCTTACGATCTGTACTTTCTGGCCATGAGCTATGCCAAGCTGGGCGAGACCGCCCGGGCCCGGGATTACTTCGACTGGGCGGTTCGCTGGTCGCAGGTGCAAGGTAGTTTGCCGGCGGGACACCTCGACGAGCTGCGTATCGTCCGCGCCGAGGCGTTCGAGGTGATGGACGCCGGAGGTGGGGTGGAAGTCGCCCCGCCCCCGAGGCAGAAGAAGTGAGCGAAGCCCGCCGCGCCCTTGTCGGGCCGGCGGAATCCGAGCGGCCGGTGAGTCCCAACCGCGAAGGAGGACACTCACCGGCCCGGCACCGCCCCGGCGCACGGTCTGCGCGCCGGGGACGATGTCTCCTTGATTCTATCGCAGGCCAATCTTCCCAAGGAGTCTCTCCCATGCGTCTGTCATCCTGGCTGCGGTCCGCGCGTCACCCCGTCGCGCCGAACAGGCCCGCGAAGCGCGCCCCGTCCACCCGCCTGAGCGTCGAGCACCTGGAGGACCGCACCGTCCCCAGCACCTTCACGGTCGGCAACCTCGCCGACAGCGGCACCGGCTCGCTGCGGGCGGCGATCGCGGCCGCCAACACTCACCCCGGTGGCGATGACATCGACTTCGCTCACGGGCTGCGGGGCACGGTCGCCCTGACGAGCGGCGAGTTGAGCATCACGGACGACCTGCGAATCGACGGCCCCGGCGCGCGGCGGCTGGCCGTCAGCGGCTCCGATGTCAGCCGGGTCTTCCGGATCGGCAGCGGCGTGACGGCGACCATCGAGGACCTGACCGTCACCCACGGGCGCGGCCTGCTGCGGGGCGGCGGCATCTCGAACGCCGGCACCCTGACCCTCTCCGATGCCGTCGTGTCCGACAACCGCGTCGTCGGCCTCCCGGGCGTCGGCATGGCCGTGGACGCCTTCGGCGGCGGTGTCTTCAACGCGGGAACCCTGACCGTCCGCCACACGCGGTTCGTCGGCAACCAGTCCACCGGCGGCGACGGCGTGCCGGGCGGTCCCGGCAGCGGCGGACTCGGCGGTGCCATCGCGTCGCTGGGGTCGGCGACCGCACCGGCTTCGGTGGTGGTCAGTCACAGCACGTTCGTGGACAACCGGGCCGTCGGCGGGGCGGCCGGTGCCGGGGCCACCTTCACCCGCAACGGCCTCGGCGGTGCCCTCATGAACGACGCCAGCACCATGATCGTCAGCCACAGCCTGTTCCGGGATAATCTCGCCATGGGTGGCTTCGGCGGCGGTGCCGTCAGCTTCGGTTCGGGCGGGGCCATTCAGA
>JAYUBA010001315.1:0-3344 GCA_043741075.1 Frigoriglobus sp. | reverse complement strand
GGCACGTGATCCGCTACCACCAACGCCGGAACCAACAGGCCACCAAGCCCCACAAGAAGCAGCGGCATAAATCCGTACTCTAAACCCGCGCTGTAGTGCTAGGAGGGGGGAAGGAGCCCAAGATGATCGAAGTCGGGCCAGAGATCTTTGATCGCATTTATGCGTTGATTACCCCAACGGCAGCGATGGATCGCGGTTGGCGCAAAGACCATATGCCGTTGGTTGCTCGAATGCTCTTGAAGTATCCAGACGGTGCAGAGCGCGAAGTTTTCGTGCGGTGGACCGGGAAGAATCCTGCTGCCGTCTCGCTCGACGACGAACACTATTTCTGGGCAGATGCGGCGAATGTTGGTGACGGGGCGAGCGAGTTTGCTGGTCTGCTGCTCGGCTTGCGTAAGCCGCGCTGATCTGTGGTGTTGGTTCGCTCCAGATACGGTTTGAGAAAGACGGGCATCAACATGCACCCTGCTCTTGAAGCTCTGCGAATTCAGACGCGCCGCACGTTCCTATCGAGCGCCGTCGGAAGCGCCGCGCTCGTGTCGCTCCTTCGTGCGGATGAGCCTAAGCCCAAAACAACCGCGACCGCAAAGCGCGTCATCTACCTGTTCCAGTCGGGCGGGCCGTCACACCTCGACCTCTTCGACCACAAACCGGAGCTATCGAAGCGGTTCGCGGAGAACCTGCCCGACTCCGTCCGCAACGGGCAGCGGCTCACGGGCATGACCGCGGCGCAGGACGCGTTCCCCGTCGCGCCGAGCAAGTACAAGTTCCGACAGCACGGCAAGAGCGGGGCGTGGGTCAGCGAACTGCTCCCGCACACCGCGGGCGTCGCGGACGAACTGTGCTTCATCAAGTCGCTGCACACGGAAGCGATCAACCACGATCCGGCGATCACCTTCTGCCAGACGGGCGCGCAGCTCGCCGGCCGGCCGAGCTTCGGCTCGTGGGTGAGCTACGGCCTCGGCAGCGCGAACAAAGACCTGCCCGCGTTCGTGGTGCTCATCTCGCAAGGCTCCGGCAACCCCACCGACCAGCCGCTTTACGACCGGCTCTGGGGCAGCGGGTTCCTGCCGTCGCGGTTCCAGGGCGTGAAGTTCCGGTCGCAGGGCGACCCGGTGCTGTTCCTCTCGAACCCCGACGGCGTGAGTGCCGCCGACCGCCGCGCGCTGCTCGACGACCTCGCGAAGCTCAACGAGATGAAGCAGGCCGCGACCGGTGACCCGGAGATCGCGACGCGGACCGCGCAGTACGAAATGGCGTTCCGGATGCAGACGAGCGTTCCCGACCTGATCGACCTGAGCAAGGAACCGGCGTCCACCTTCAAGCTGTACGGCGCGGACGCGAAGACGCCCGGCACGTTCGCGGCCAACTGCCTGCTCGCGCGCCGCATGATCGAGCGCGACGTGCGGTTCGTGCAACTGTACCACCGCGGGTGGGACCAGCATGTGAACCTGCCGAAGCAGATCGAGGCGCAGTGCGGCGACACCGACCGCGCCTCCGCGGCGCTCGTCACCGATTTGAAGGCCCGCGGGCTGTTGAAGGACACGCTCGTGGTGTGGGGCGGCGAGTTCGGCCGCACGGTGTACAGTCAGGGGAAGCTGACCGCGGAGAACTACGGCCGCGACCACCACCCGCGGTGCTTCACCGTGTGGCTCGCGGGCGGCGGCGTGAAGCCCGGCGTCACCTTCGGCGCCACGGACGACTACGGCTACAACGTGGCGAAGGACGGCGTCCACGTTCACGACCTGAACGCGACTATTCTGCACTGCCTCGGGCTCGACCACGAGAAGCTGACGTACAAGTACCAGGGCCGCCACTTTCGGCTCACCGACGTTCACGGCAGCGTGGTGAAGGGCGTACTGGTTTAAAGTGGTCCGCCGCCTCCCGCAACTGCTTCTGAAACCCGCGGGCGCTCCCGAGCGCCCGCCCGACGAGTTTTGTCGCGGCTTTTCGCGTGCCCGCGGGCGGCACTCGTGGTACGCTGCGTCACCTCCCCGGATCGCCGCGCCGATGCCCGACCTCTCCCCGACCGCCGACGAACTCGACGAGATCGCACGCGGCGCGCGGCGTAAGGTCGCGTGGCGCGTGTTGCCACTCCTGTTCCTCCTCTACGTCATCGCGTACCTCGATCGCGCCAACGTCGGGTTCGCCAAACTGCGGATGCAGCACGACCTCGGCTTCTCCGACACCGTGTTCGGGGTCGGCGTCGGGCTGTTCTTCATCGGGTACTTGTTCCTCGAAATCCCCGGCGCGCTCCTGGTCGAACACTGGAGCGCGCGGAAGTGGTTCGCGCGCATCCTCGTCACCTGGGGCTTCTGCTCGATGGCGATGGCACTGGTCGAGACGCCCACGCAGTTCTACATCGCGCGGTTCCTGCTCGGTCTGGCCGAAGCCGGGTTCTTCCCCGGTGTGATCGTCTACTTCACCCACTGGTTCCCGCGGAAGGACCGCGCGCGGGCGATGTCCGTGATGCTGTTCGGCGTGCCGCTCAGCTTGGCGCTCGGTGCGCGCGTCTCGGCGGTGCTGCTCGAACAGGACTGGTTCGACCTGAAGGGCTGGCAGTGGGTGTTCCTGATCGAAGGCGCACCGGCCGTGCTGCTGGGGATCGCGGTGCCGTTCCTCCTGACGGACCGGCCCCGGCACGCGAAGTGGCTCACCGCGGAAGAGCGCGAGTGGCTCGAATCCACGCTCGAAGCGGAGCGCCGCGAGTCGGCCGCGGTCGGCACCGTTTCGCTGAAGCAGGCGCTCCGCACGCGAAACGTGTGGCTCCTCGCGCTCGCGCTGCTCGCCACGAACATGGGCGGGTACGTGTTCGTGTTCTGGCTCGCGACCGTGGTGCAGGGGCTGCTCGGCGCGACCGGCCGCGGCGCGGACGCGACCAACGTGCTGAACTGGACCGGCTTCGTGTTCCTGTTCGGCTTCCTGGGCGTGCTGGTGTCGGGTTGGTCGTCGGACCGCACCGGGGACCGCAAGGGGCACTGCATCGCGGGGCAACTCGGCGCGGGGCTGTTCCTCACGCTCGCGGTGGTGCCGGGTCAGCCGTGGGCGGCGGTGTTCGCGTGGCTGTGCCTGGCCGGCTTCTTCGCGAACTTCTGGTTCTCGCCGTTCTGGGTGCTCCCCACAATGACGCTCACTTCGTCGGCCGCGGCGGTGTCGATCGGCGTCATCAACATGTGCGGGAACCTGGCCGGCGCGATCGGCTCGCCGGTGGTCGGAGCGATCAAGGACGCCGGCTGGGGCGACCAGGCCGCGATGGGACTCGTGACCGTCTGCTTCGCGCTCGGTGCGGTGTTCGTATCAATGGTGAAGGTGCCGCCGGCGCGAAGAACCTAACCCCCCGGCCC
>JAYUBA010001314.1:0-3349 GCA_043741075.1 Frigoriglobus sp. | reverse complement strand
CGAGGTCGTACAGGTTGGGCACGACGGACACTTCCAGGTCCGGTTCGAGCAGGAGCGCGGCGACGACGCTCTCCTCCAGCGCCCGCTTGGCCGGGTGCTTGCCCGGCGCTTGCGACAGGACGACGGTGACGCGGGTGCGGCTCATACGGACTCCGGCGGAAGCGGCGGGGGCTGGCCCCCCGCGGGCAGGGGCGGTGGGAGTATCATAGCGACCGAACCCGGCAGCGGGGGCGGGACCGGCGCGAGCGGCCGGGGGCGCGCGTGCGCGACGAGTTGTTCGGGCGCGAACGGGTCGGCGTCGAGCGGGTCGCCGTCCGGGAGCCAGTCCCCGACCGGCACCGCGGTCAGAACCTCCTCGACTTCCGCCGATCGCTCAGGCGCGTGCGGTGGGAACGTGAACGGCTCCGGTTCGGGCGGCTCGAAACCCTTCGCGCCCACGACTCGGGTCAGCGGAAGGGCATCGACCGCGGCTTCGGCGACCGCTTCGCGGGTGATGACGGCGACATCGACGTTGCCGAAGACCGCGGACGGCGACTCGGCCGCCGGGACCGGTGCGACCCCCGGTCGTGGGGTCGGATCGGTTCGTGGGTACGCGGCCGGTTGTGGCGCGTCGTAGCTCGCTTCGCGCGCCGGGGCACCGTCGGGCAGCGCGCCGTCGAACGCGTAGGGGTCCCAGGACGGTTCCGCGCTCGGTGCCGTCGGATCGGCGGGCGCTTCGGCCGGCGCAGGATCGCGCGCCAGCCCGGTCTCGGTCTCCACCAGTTCGACGCCGACTTCAACCATACCCGAATCGGGACCGGCGGTGTCGAACTGCGCCACCGGAACGGCTTCGGACCCGACGTACTCGGCCGCCGGTTCGGGGACCGCCGCGACCGGTTCCGGGTCGTCCTCCGCGGGACGGTACAGCCACGCGATTACCGGCGCGACTTCTTCGGCCAACCGGTCCGATAGCGGTCCGGCTTCAATTGCCGCGACGAACGCCTGCGGGCGGATGGGATCGTACTGTTCGCGCTCTTCGAGCCGCAGTTGGAGCAGTTGGAGCAGGAAGGCGAGCGCCCGGTTGCGCAGGTCCGGCGCGGCGGCGATGTCGGCGTTGAGGGCGAGCGCCCCGTTCTCCTCGTTCAGTTCGCCGGCGACGCGGAGGAGACCGAGGACGCGGCGGACGTGCTGGTCGTACCGCTCGACGCACAGTTCGTTCCCGGCCTCGGTGAGGCGCACGTTCAGTTGCTCGCGCGGGAGCGGCCCGCCGCCGGCCGCCGGGCAGAGCAGCGGGAACGCGTCCGCACAGACCCGCTCGACCGAGGGCCACGGCACGGGGAGAATCTTCAGCCCCTCGGTCTCGCTCCCGCGCGCCCCGCCGAGCTTGAGCAGCTTCAGGTAGTTGGCGGGGGTGTGGGTCTCCTCCACGCTCGGTGCCGGCTTCCGCGCCTTCGGCGACTCGGGCGCCGGTGCCGGCTGGGCGAGCGCGGCCACGACCTCGGCGGTCGCCTGTTCGAGCGCCGCGCTGGGTTCGAGCGCCGCGGCCAGCGCCTCCGGGCGGAGGTCGCCGACCACCGCGTTCTCGGCGAGCCGGCAGTTGAGGACGAACGCGATGTAGCTCAGCACGCTGCGGCGGATGTGTTCGGCGCTCGCGTCCGCGGGGAGCGAGTAGACGCCGTCGGCGCCTTGCACCGGGAGGCCGGCGCGCAGGGTCGGGTAGAACAGGCGGAGGTGCTTCACGAGGTCCGGGACGGGCGCGTCGTCCGCGGCCCTGATGAGCTTCGGCAGCAGGCTGGTCGTGTGGGTCGGCGCGCCCGCCGGGGGCGCGAGGAGCGCGACCACCGCGTCGCAGCCCCACACGAGCACCGGCCACGGCACCGCCGGCACCTTCACCGTGCCCGCGCCGCCCGCCGGCTGCCCGCGCCCCGCGAGCAGTTGACGGTAGTGTTCCGCCGTGTGCGGCTCCGCCGGCTTCGCGGCCGGCTTGGGCGCGACCTTCGAGCCGTGCCCGGTGCCGTTCGCGCCCGGCACCGGTGCGCCGGGCAGGTCGATTTCGGAGTCGTGCTGACCCTGGCGGATCACCACGCCCAGTTCGCGCTCGTACTTCCGGAGGAAGTCGCCGGTGGTGTCGCAGCCGAACGCGCCGGGGTCGAACGGGGAGTCGAGGTCGCGCGACAGGAGCGGCTTGATCGCGGCGAACCGCAGCGGGCGGTTGCGGGCGAGCAGGCGGCGGATCGCGGTCGCGACCTTCTCCATCCCGTCGCCGGTCAGCGCCAGCTCGCCGCTGCGCGCCTCGACCTCTTCGGCCGCGAGCAAATCCTCGAACAGCTCGAAGTTGTCCACGAACCGCTGGATGAGTTCGTTCGTCGCGCCGGTCACGCCGATCACGGAGACCGCCCGGCCGTGGCGCTTCAGCTCCAGGATGACCGGGATGAAGTCGGCGTCGCCGGTGACGAGGACGAAGTGCTCGGCGTGTCCGGCGGAGGCGAGGAGCGCGGTCGCGTCCATCGCCATCCGCATGTCGGCCGCGTTCTTGCTCCCGGACCGCGCGCCGGACAGGCGGAACACCTGCACCGGCTCCACGCCCTGGCGCATCAGTTCCCGCGGCCCGACCCGGAGGGTGACGTAGTCGGCGTACGCCCGGCGGACGGCGAACGGCACCCCGGCCATCCGCTGCGCGAACGCGATCAGCCGCTCGAAGTCCCTGGCGAACGACGGGCGGCCGGTCTGCGGGATCGCCTTCTCGTTGAAGTACTGGACCCGGCTGAGGAAGAAGTTTTCGAGGTCGATGAGGAGTACGGCGGACGGCTTCATGGGCGCCCCGGTCGGACTGGGTGTGTAATAGAGATGATACCACCGGTCGGGGCGGCGAGCAACGCGTCAGTCGGCGTCGGCGTTGATCTGTCCCTTAATCATCCGCTGTGTCGCCTCCCAGCCCGCGACCAGATGTGAGTAGTACGCGTCGGCGTCGAGAGTTTCCGACACCTCTCCGGCGAATTGGAACAGCCACCCCGCGCCGTACCCGTCCAGGTTGATCGTGCCGGGGTCGTCCAGGAGCGCGGCGTTGAACCGCACGACCCGCCCCGCGAGCGGCGCGTACAGCCCCGACGTGGCCTTCTGCGTCTCGATGAAGCCGATCTCCTGCTTCGCGGTGACGACGCCCGGCTCGATCCGCCACTCCAGGAAGTACACGTCCTGCATGAGGCGCACGGCGTAGGCGGTGAAGCCGAACGCGTGGACCCCGTCGGCGCCCGGCCGGCACCACATGTGGTTCTTGCAATAGCAGAGATCCCCCGGCAGCGGCGCCGGGTGGTTCCCCATCATGAAGGTGAGCGCGTCGGACATGAGAGGATTAACCGCAGAGGGAGAA
>JAYUBA010001313.1:0-10799 GCA_043741075.1 Frigoriglobus sp. | reverse complement strand
TCGGCCGGACGCTCCTTCCCACCGACCTGCCGGGGCTTCCTGCTGAAATCTCGTCCTCTGCTGCCCCTCCCGCGGAAACCGCTCCGGCTTTCGACCTGGTTGGTACGATTGAGGCGCTGCTCCAAGAGGGCGGGAAGAATATACATGGGCGGCTGATCTCCGTCGTCGAGAGAGAGTTATTCGCACGGGTACTCCGGCACACTCACGGGAACCAGGTGCAGGCGAGCGATCTGTTGGGAATCAACCGGACGACTCTTCGGTACAAACTTCGGGAACTGGGGATTGCACTCGATCGGGTGGTTACTGATCAAACCACCGAGTGATGCCGGGAAACCTCGGTCGGCAACCGGTTCGACACCGACAACTCAGCACTCCTCAACGGGGAATCGCTCCCCGCAGTGGGGATTTTTTCACCACCTTATTTGTTTGCTCCGCACGTTGAGCAAACGGCTCCGCTTCCTGCTCTTTGACGAAAAGTGTTATTTCGTAGGCACATCGGCCTTCATTCAAAAGCATTTTTCTCACTGGCACGCTCCTTGCTGTGACCAGTTGCTTGTGAAACAATAATATCACTCGCCTGTCCTCTCCCCATAACCCGAGCCTGTCGCCATGACCCCAACTTCGCAACGATTCCGCTGGGTCCGTTTCGGGATGGTTCTCTTGGTAGTCGGCGTCGTCGGTGCGGGCGGGTGGTTCGCCTTCGACCGTGGCAAACCACTGTTCGCGAGCCCGCGCCCAGGGGAAGAAACGAAATCGGTTCCGACCGTGGCCGTCGAAGTGGTCACACCGCGCTCCGGGGGCATCGACCGCGTGTGTGTGCAGCCGGGCACCGTGGAACCGTTCAAGTGCGCTGACCTGTACGCGAAGGTGTCCGGCTTCCTCGTCGAGCAGTCCGTGGACATCGGCAGCCGCGTGAAGGAGGACCAAGTCCTGGTGCGGATCGCGGTGCCGGAGTACGAGAAGCAGGTGCAGCGGGACCAGGCGCGGGTGCGGGCGGCGGATGCAAAGGTACGGCAGATGGAGGCCCACCTGACGGCCGCCCAGTCGGAGGCGAAGTCGGCCGAAGCGTCGGTCACGTTGGCGCATGTTCTCGTCCGGGCCAAGAAAGCGTATCGCCAGTACCGCGAGAAGCAACTCACCCGCTACAAGGAACTGGCGGAAAAGAATGCGATCGAACCGCGGGTGGTGGACGAGCAGGAAGATTACTACCTGTCGGCGCAGGAAGCCGAGAACGCGGCGAAGGAAAACGTCAACGCGACGATCGAACGGGTGGCGACGACAAAAGCCAAGATCACCCAAGCGGAGGCCGACCTGGACGAGTCGAAGGCGGAGGTCGGGGTCGCCGTAGCGGAGTTGGAGCGGGCACGTGTGCTGCTCGACTACACGGTGATCAAGTCGCCGTACACCGGCGTGGTCACCCGCCGCAGTTTCGACATCGGCGCCTTCATCAAGTCGGCCGACCAGGGCGCGAGTGTCCCGCTGCTCGTGGTGGAGCGCACGGACGTCATGCGGGTGGTGGTGCAGGTGCCCGACCGCGACGTACCGTACGTGAGCCTCGGCGACCCGGCGGTGATCGAGATCGACGCCCTGCCGGGGGTCGCGTACGAGACCCGCGGGGCGGACAAGGTGGCGATCTCTCGTTGGGCGGAGTCCGAAGACCCGGCCACGCGGACGATGCGAACCGAGGTCGATGTGATGAACACGGACGGGCGGCTCAAGAGCGGCATGTACGGGCGTGCGACGCTCATCCTTCAGGCCGGCGCGCCGACCGCAGTTCGGGTTCCCACCTCAGCAGTAGTCAGCCGCTCGGGGCCGGGCAACGGCGCGGTACGAGTGGTTCGCGGCGACCGCATCCAAACCGTCCCGGTCACGCTCGGCGCGGACAACGGCGTGGAGGTCGAAGTCCTCGGCGGCCTCACCACCGAGGACCGCGTGGTGGTGCGCACGAGCGGGCCGGTGGACGACGGCGCGGCGGTGACGGTCGCGGGCGCGAAGGCCGCGCCGGCCGGGCACTGAGATGAGTCAGTGAGTCACGATCGATCCTCCTCGGTCACTCGTCAACCGAGGAGCACTTACCAGACAGGTTCTTCCTTCGAGATTCACTGAATGAACCTCCTGATCCGGTTGGCGCTCGGCAACCCGCGAGCGATCACCGTTCTGATGCTCACTATCGCGATCGGCGGCGGGGCCGCGCTGGGCAGCATCCCGGCCGACATCCTGCCGGTCTACAAAAGCCCAGCCGTACAGGTGCTCACGTTCTATGGCGGCATGTCCGCCACGAACGTCGAGGCCGACATCACCGCCCGGATGGAGCGGTGGGTCGGGCAGGCGGCCGGCACCCGGCGGCAGGAGTCGCGGTCCATCGTCGGCGCGAGCATCATCCGCAACTATTACTCGGACGACACCGACCCGAGTGCCGCCCTCACACAGGTCAACTCCCTCTCCACCGCGGCCATCCCGAACCTGCCGCCGGGCACGCTCCCGCCGGTCGTGCTGCCCTACGACCCGACTGCGTCCACGCCGGTCGCGATCGTCGCGCTGAACAGTAAGTCCCAGGGCGAGTCGGTGCTGTTTGACACGGCCCGGTATCAGGTGCGGAACATGATCATGGCGTCGCCCGGCGCGAACGCCCCGGTCGTGTACGGCGGCAAACTCCGCACCGTGCTCGCGTACCTCGACCGGCAGAAGCTCCAGGCCCGCGGACTGTCCCCGCTTGACGTGATGGACGCGCTCGACCGCTCGAACGTGTTCCTCCCGGCCGGCGACGCCAAGCTCGGCGGCGTGGACTACGCCCTCGATTCGAACTCGATGTACGACCTGATCGACCGCATGGGCGACATCCCCATCAAGTCCGGTCGCGACGGGACGATGGTGTTCCTCCGCGACGTGGCGACCCCGCGGGACGCGAACCTGATCCAGACGAACATCGTGCGGGTGGACGGGCGCCGGCAGGTGTACATTCCGGTGTACCGCCAGCAGGGGGCGAGCACCCTCGGCGTGGTGAACAACTTGCGGGACGACCTGCCGGACATGAAGGACCGACTCACCACCCCGGACGTGGACCTGAAGTTGGTGATGGACCAGTCGGTGTACGTGCAGAGCGCCATTCACAGCCTCGCGGAAGAAGGAGTGCTGGGCGCGATCCTGTGCTCGCTGGTCATCCTCCTGTTCCTCGGCGAGTGGCGGATGACAGTGATCGCAGTCTTGACGGTCCCGGTTGCGGTGCTCGGGGCGATCGCCGCCCTGTTCGGCGCATCTCAGACGATCAACGTGATGACGCTCGCTGGCCTGGCGCTGGCCATCGGGCCGCTGGTGGACAATGCCATCGTGGTGCTGGAGAACACCCACCGGCACCTCGGGTTGGGGGCGAAACCGAAGGAGGCCGCGTTCCTGGGGGCGAGCGAGGTGGCCATGCCGGCACTGGCGGCGACCCTCTGTACCCTCCTCGTCCTACTGCCGCTGGCGCTCATCCCTGGCCTCGGGCCGTTCCTCTTCAAACCGATGTTCTTGGCCGTCGCGTTCGCAATGCTCGTCGCGTACCTCGTGTCGCTCACGTTCGTCCCGACGCGGTGCGCCGCGTGGATGAAGGCCCACGGGCACAACCCGCCGGTCGAGGCCCACGGCTACGACTACGGCGACCGGAACGTACACGAGCTGCCGCCGTCCAAGGGGCCGATCGGTCGGCTGTTCGAGAAGTGGGAGGGGCTGCTCGACGCGGTGTTCAAAGGGTACGCCAAACTCCTCGTGGTGGTCCTCAGGGCACGACTGTTAGTGGTCGGTGGCGCGTTCGCGCTCTTGGCCCTGGTGGTCGTGCTGATCGGCCCGCACCTGCGCCGCGAGTTCTTCCCGGAGGTGGACGCGGGGGCGTTCGAGATCTACGTCCGGGCCGGCTCCGGAACCCGCATCGAGGTCACCGAGGGGTACATCGAGGCGGTCGAGAAGTACGTGAAGGCGAAGGTCGGCGACGACACCGAGTTGGTCATCAGCGAGCTGGGGCTGACCGCCGACTGGTCGGCCGCGTTCACCCCCAATAGCGGGCCAATGGACGCGGTGGTGAAGGTGCAGCTCACGCCGAACCGCACGAAGTCGGCGCAGGAGTGCGTCGCACTCCTCCGCGACGGGTTCGCCAACGACCCGGAGTTCGAGCGACTCCTGCAAGAGACCTACGCGCGGAAAGTGGCGGCGAAGGAACTGGTGGAGGGCGTGACGCCGTTCTCGCGCGTCAACCTGGAGTTCGCCTTCGATTCTGGCGGCATGATTCGGTCCGCGATGAACGAGGGGAAGTCCACGCCGCTCAACGTGAAGGTGACGGGCAAGGATCTCGCGAAGAACCGCAAGGTTGCGGAGCAGATTTTGGCCGAGGTGCGCGGGATCGACGGGGTGGTGGACGCGCGCATCATCCAGCGCCTCAACTACCCGCTCTACATCATCGAGGTGGACCGCACGAAGGCCGCGTCGCTCGGGCTGAACCAGATGGAGGTGATGAAGAACGTGGTGTCCGCGTTCAACTCCAGCGTCCAGTTCAACAAGAAGAACTTCTGGATCGACCCGGTGAGCCACAACCAGTACTACGTCGGCGTCCAGTACCCGGAGGGGGACGTGACCTCGCTGGAGACGCTCCTCGACATCCCCATTACCAGTACGACCCAGAAGAAGTCGGTGAGCCTGCGGACCATCGCCACCCTGCGGCCGGCGCAGGTGCCGTCCGAGATCGTCCACACGAACCTGCAACCGACGATCGATCTGACGATGGGGGTCGCCGGTCGCGACCTGGGGCACGTCGCCGATGACGTGGCCGCCGCGGTCGCGCGGCACGGCAAAGAGCGGAAGGACGGCGGGTGGACCCCGTTCGACCCCGAATCACAAGACCAGAAGCCGATGGAGGGAGCGAAGATCACCCTGAGCGGCGAGTACCAGAAGATGCTGACCACGTTCAAGTACCAGGCCATGGGTATGGTGGCCGCGGTGGTCCTCATCTACTTCCTGCTGGTCGCCCTGTTCAAGTCGTACATCATTCCGCTCGTCGTACTCTCCGCCGTGCCCATCGGCGTGATCGGGGTCGTGCTGGTGCTGTTCGTCACCGGCACCGCGCTCAACATCCAGTCGCTACTCGGTGTCATTTTCATGGTGGGCATCGTCGTGTCGAACACGGTGCTGCTCACCGACTTCGCGATCAACCTGCAGAAGAGCGAGGGGCTCGACCCGACGGACGCGATCAAGCGGGCCGGGGCGATCCGCGTGCGCCCGGTGGTGATGACGGCGATGGCGACGTTCTTCGCGCTCATCCCGATGGCGCTGGGGCTGGCCCGCGGGAGCGAGGCGAACGTGCCGCTGGGCCGGGCCGTCCTCGGCGGCCTCGTGGCCGGGTTGCTCACGACGTTGCTCGTCGTCCCCTGTGTCTACTCGCTCGTGGTGCCGAAGAAACTGGGAGACGTGGACGAACCCCTACCGGGCGACGCGGGGCACGGCCCGGTAGGGGTCATTGTCAACCCGCCTCCGGTCGGCGACGCGCCCCCGGCGGTGTGAGGGGGATGAAGCGGCCCCTCACACCGAATCGGTCAAGGACCCCCATCATCAGGTGGTGGTACAGTTTGACTCCAGCAGCACAGCCATTCGAGCAGTGGAGAGGTCAAACTGTACCACTACCCATCATCAGGTTCACGGGGCCGAGTTGCCTACCCAGAGGAATCGGTGGAAGCTGACCACGACCCGACGGGCTCCTCGTCCGGCGCGGCGCGCCGGATCGTCCGATGTCACGTGTGCGGCCGGGTGGTTGAGTGCGAGGCAACGGACCTGCTTCGATACACGCGGGAAGGATGGCCCAGGTGCTGCGCGCATGTGATGACGTTCTTCACTCAAACCGTACGGCCGGGGATCCCCCACCCGTCGCCGGAAGTGCAGATCCAGGGGGATCCGACCTGATGGCCGTACATCGCGCGATGCGAGTTCTCCTCGTGGACGATGTTCAAGGGGCGGTTGAGGCTCTTGTTGAGCCGGTTCGAGCGCTGGGGTACGAAGCGCGTGTCGCTGGCCGAGACGCTCTCCCCGAGAGCGTCCGAGTCGGTTACCCGGACGTGGTCGTTGTCGATCTCGACCAGTCCACCGTCGAGACGCTGGCGTTCCTCGGAACCTTGTGCGAGCAGCAGGACCAGCGCAAGCCGCTGGTTGTCGCGCTAACCGAAGCCGTTGACCCGAGTGCCCAGCGGCAAGCGGGCGAGAACGGACTTCACGTCGTGCTTGTGAAACCGATCGACTTGGCCGTACTCGCGGGATTGTTCCGCCGGTTCCGGGATCTACTCGCGGGCGTCGGAACGTTCGACTCGGAAGGGGCGCCGAACGGCTCCTGAGTCACGATACGCCCGCGACCAGTTGTTCCGTTAAGCGACTGAACCCATTCCAAGACCTGAGGCCGGCCCCACCCGAGTGTGTGACGGTCCCGTTCGACGCGCGCTCAAGAAGCGCGTAGCCCGGTGTCGGGCGACGGAGTCGGTGATTCACAAGAGCTACGGCTTGAGCGGTTGCACCCCGCCGAGGACGGGCACCGGGTGGGCGGAGGGCGGTTCGGCGAGGGGGTTGCTCCCGACCGCGACGAACAGCCGGAACTGAGCGATATTGAAGGTGACCACCGCGCGGAGCAGCTCCTGCCGCGATTCGAGCAGTTGTCGGAAGCTGTCGATGATCTCGATGGGCCGCCCGAGCGGCGGCTGTTTGATTCGTTCCGACTCCAATTTGAAGCCCTCTTCCGCGGTCACGAGCGCCGCTTCGGCCGTCTTGATCTGAACGGCCGCCGCGCGGGCGTCGGTGAGCGATTCGGTGACTTCCCGACGGATCTGGTTCGTGACGATGTCGTACCCGGCGATGGTCGTACCGAGGTTCGCGTCCGCGGATCGCACACGCGCCCGGTTCCCGAACCCGAGGTTCTGCACGGTCCACACGGCGAGTACGTCGAAGTCCGAGCGGCCCCGGAGCGGGCTGAAGTCGGACTTCGCCTGGTTGCTTCCGCCTCCCATGCCGCCGTAACTATAGCCCACCGAAACCGTCGGGAGCCACGGACGAACCTGTTCCTGGCGCACGCGCGTCTGGGCCTCCGAGATCGCGGCGGCCCGCGCGAACACCTCGGGTCGCGAGCGCAGGGCCTCCGCGAGCAGCGGCTCCGCCTCCGCGCCTTCGGGAATGAGTCGGATCGGTTGCACGCTCCCGCCCGGTGTGCGCAGCCGCACGGACGGATCGAGGTTGAGTAGCCGGCACAGCCGGGCCGACGCGACCGCGACATCTTCCTCGGCGCGCTGCAGGTCGCGGCGGAGCAGTTCGAGGTTCGTCTCGACCCGTTTCGCGTCCGACTGGCGGTACAGTCCCGCTTTCGCGTAAACGGTGGTCAACCGGAAGACTTCGGCCAGTTCGGCTTCCCCGCGCCGGAGCACGTCCACCCGGCTCTCGGCGCCGACGAGTTCCAGGTACCCGGCCGCGACGTCGAGCAGGATCGCGTTCTGAACCGCCTGCGATTCGGAGCGGCGCGCCGTGACACGCTGGCGGGCCGCGAGCGGCTCGTAAACGGCGTCGCCCAGGTGTGCGAACAGCCGCACGCCGGGCACGATGACGGTTCCCGCCCCGGACGCGCCCGCGCCGAAGCCGAGGTACAGGCTCTGGAGGTCCACCGTGCGGACCAGGCCCGACGCCGACAGGAACGCCCCGCGGTGCAACCGGAGGTTGGTGCCCGCGCTCAGGCTCGGGAGGAGCAGAGACCGCGCCTCCAGTTGGTCGGCGAGCGCCTCCCGGACCACCTCCCGCGCCAAGTTAATTGTCGGGTTCTCGACCCCGGCCAATCGCAATGCGACGCCCAAATCGAGCGTACTCTCCGGTGTTGGGGGAAGAGCGGAGATCGCGCCCGGCGCGCCGGGCTGTTCAAATTGCACCGACCGAATCGACTGCTTCCCGGTTCGCGACCCGGCCGCGGCTGCCGCCACTGTCGTCCCCGGCAACGTCCCGGGAGCGGTGGCCGAGGATGTCGTGATCTCCTGTCGGGGCACAGGGGGGGTTCGGGTCGCAGACGCGCCCGGCGCCGGTACGCCCGGGTACACCGCACCGCGCTGGGTCGGTGGGTCCGGCGGCGGATCGATTACCTGGCAACCGGTCGTCAGCGCCGCTCCCGCGCCGAGAGCGGCCAACCTCTTTCCCATTCGCAGACGAAACATCTCCGGGCTCCGCACGGATGGTGTACGTGAGTCACATGGTCACGGCTTGACCGGGAGCGGCATCGGTAACACGCGGGGCACCGGAAACGGGCGCGGACCGGAGGGCACCTCGATCACCGGCGGCGGAACGAGATCGGCAGGGACGGGTCGGGCGAGCGCGTTCGCGGGCGGCTGACCGAGCGCCACCCAGAGCTGGATCTGCGCGCGGTTGTAATCGATGATGGTGTCGAGGTACTCGTACCGCGCGCGACCGAGGAGCCGCAAGCTGTCCACCACCTCCAGGGGCAACCCCGCACCGGCCTTGATGCGGGTGAAGTCTTCGTAATAGGCTTCGGCGCTGGCCCGCACTGCCTTCTCGGTCGCGTCGATCTGAAGGAACCGCGCGGCCACCCGCGCGTGCGACTCGGCCACCTGCGACCGGACGAGGTTGACCGTCTCCAGTTCCCGCAGTCGCATCTGCTTCACGCGGCTGTCGGCCGCGCGGACCAGCGCGACGTTCCCGACGCCCAGATTGCGGAACGTCCAGAACACGACCACGTCGAAGTCGGCACGGCCGTCGAGGTTGCTGAACCGCGAGCTGAGCGTGGATTGCCCGTTACCCGAAACGATGCCCGGTGGTGTACTCACAAGGTCACTACCTCCTCCGAAGCCGCCGGCACTGAACCCGAGGACCACGTTCGGCGAGAACGGCAGCACCTTCGCGAGCGACAGTTCGTAGAGCATCTCGCGGATCTGGGACCGCCGGGCGGCGAGTTCCGGGCGCTGCAGGAGCGCGACCGCGAGCAGGTCGGCGAGCGGAACCGGGTCCGGCACGATCGGGGCTGGCACAACCCAACCATCGATCGGCTTGAGCCGTGTGGACGGGTTCAGATTGAGCAGTTGGCACAGCCGCGCGGACGCGGTGAGGATGTCGGCTTCGGCCTGGGTGAAGTCCGCGTCGCGGCGGCGGAGCTCCACCGCGGCGCGGTCGGCGTCCGCCTTCCGGCCCTGTCCGGCCTTCGCGTAGGCGTCGGTGATCCGTGCGAGTTCCACAGCCTCGGTGCGGTTCTTCTCAGCGATCGCACGCCGCCCCTCCGCCCGGAGCAGGTCGAGGTACGCCGAGTAGACCCGCAGGAGCACGTCGTTGCGTACGGCCTCCGCGACGGCGGTGGCGGTGGTCACCCGCTGCCGGGCGGAGAGGAACCCGTACCAGCCGGCCCCGATGTTCAGGTTGTAGTTGAGGCCGGGGACGTTGACCGTTCCCGAACCGATCGCGCTCGCCCCAAGCCCGAGGTAGAGCGAGTCACGGTCCACCCGCAGCAGGTTCCCGGTGGACTGCTGGAGCGTGCCCCGGTGCGCGTCGTAGTTCGTCCCGAAGTTGAGGTTCGGAAGGAGTTGAGCCACGGCGAGCTGGCGGATCGCGGTGGCTTCCGCGATCCGTTGACGGGCGAGGAGCAGTTCCGGGTTCTCGACCCCGGCGAGTCTCAGCGCGCTGCCGAGATCGATCGGAATCTCCCCTGGAGACAGGATCGTACCGGGCGGCGGGTCGAACGCAGGTTTGGGCGGGGGTGCCTTCTCCACAGGGTCGCCCTTTGCAGGGGGCTGGCCCGGAACGGGCGGTTGTGCCGCAACGGTCGCCGCGAACGCGGTTCCGAGTACGCCGCTCGCGAGCCGCATCCAGACCTGGCGCGTCACGCGCATGGCCACCTCAGGCAGGAGAAAACACCGATCGTCCCGGATCGCGGGGACGGCCCGTTTGGGTTGACAGGGAAATGATCGAACTACTGCGGCCGGCAAGATCAGTCAATTCGGATGATGGCAGGAGATTCATCGGATGTGCCGGCGGCGGGGATCAGTTTCTTGGCGAAGTCTGGTGACTTTTCTCCCAATGCGGTGCGCGATTGCTCACGTGCTGGACGCACGAACCCTTCAACTCGTCAAACTTGCCCGCGTTGTGGGAAAAGATGGAGAACTCGGTGCCGTTCCCGCCTATACTACGGTGAAGACGTGAGGGCCACGCGTGAGCCACGGCCCCGCCGATTACCCCGCATTCCCACGCTCCATCCGACCGGGTCGTCGGCCGATGCGGACCTCGTCGTGGTCGTCGGCGAGCCGCGACGAGGTCGCCTACGAGTTGCTCGTCCGCCGCTACGCCCGGCTGGTTCTCGCGGTCTGTCGCCGGGTGCTGGCCGACGTGAACGACGCGTTCCAGGCCACCTCTCTGGTGCTCGCACGAAAGGCCCACTCGATCGCGCGGGCGGAAGCCATCGCCGCGTGGCTCCACGTGTCGGGCCGCTCTTCGCATCCGCGCCGACCGCCCCACCGAACGGCTCTTGAAGAGTCGAGCGCCGACCATCTCTCGACACCCCGGCCGACACGTGCTCATGGGAACTGGCCCGGGTTCTGGACGAGGAGATCGTGAAGCTGCTGGAGCGGTACCTGGTCGCGTTCGTCATTTCTGTCTGAGGGCAAGTCGGGGGAAGAAGCGAGCCGCCTGCTCGGGTGCCCACCCAAGCACGACTCGAACGACTTAACAGTACAGCGCGGGTTCCTCGCCGTTTCGTAAGCTGTTCATCGGGGAGGACAACCGATGACGGAGCAGGAAATCGTGGCTCTGGGGCCGGCGTT
>JAYUBA010001312.1:0-3350 GCA_043741075.1 Frigoriglobus sp. | reverse complement strand
ACGAGGCGGCGCTGAACAAGGACCTCAAGGAACCGGCCGACAAGAAATGGGACAGCGTGAAACGGCGGATCGAGTCCGCGGGCGACCAACTGGCGAAGTACCTGCTGTTCAGCGGCGAGGCGAAACTGGACGGGCCGGTCGCGGGCACGTCGGACTTCGCGAAGGAGTTCGCGGCCCGCGGCCCGTTCGACGCGCGGGGCCGGTCGCTGCGCGAGTTCGACCTGAAGACGCGGCTGTTCAAGTACCCGTGCAGCTACCTCGTCTACTCGAAGGGCTTCGCCTCGCTGCCGCCAGAAGTGAAGGAACACACCCTGAAGCGACTCCACGACGTGCTGACGGGGCGGGACACGTCCGCGGCGTTCGCGCACCTGACCCCGGCCGACCGCCGGGCGGTGTTGGAGATCCTGCGCGAGACGCTGCCCGACCTGCCGGAGTACTGGAAGAAGTAGCGGCGGACCACCGATCGGCGACCGCGGTCAGTCGTCGTCGGGGCGCGGCGGCGGGGCACCCGCCTTCCCCTTCGCCCCGCGGTCCCTGGCCTCCTTCGCGGCTTCCGCCGCCAACTTGGCCTGCTCCGCACGCCGCTTGCCCTCGGCCACCAGTATGGCGTCGGTGATCTCGAACGAGTCGAAGAACTGGCGCACACGCGGGTCGTCCTTTTGGGCCATGCCGCCGCCCACGAGGACGATGTACAGGCGCGTGTCCGCCACGATCACCCGCGCCGCGTGCCACCCGGTCTCCGCCTGAAACTCGATCTCGCGACCGGGAAACCCGCCCACCGCGATCGGCTCGTTCTTGCCGCCCTGCTCCGCTTTCATCCCCGTCTGGAGCTTCTCGACGCTCTCGTCGATTACCTGCTCGTCCGTCTTGGCCCGGACCTTGGTGGACTCGATGTCGCGATAGATCACGACGAATTTCTCCGCGCGTTTGAGCAGGACCGCGCCTTCCGCACGCGTGCCTGGCTCCAACTTCAGCCCGGTGACATTGGCGATGTTCGGCTGCGGCTTCGCGGGCAAATCGACCTTGAAGCCGCCGTCTTTGGACGCGTGCTTCTGCCACTTCGTGTCGGGCAGGAGCAGGAAGAAGCCGCCGCAGCAGCCGACCACGCCCACCAGCAGGACCGCGCCGACCACCACCAGCCAGAAGAACACCCCGTACCCGGACGGCGGGGGCGCGGCGCGGCGCGGCCGGCGCTCGCGCGGGTCGTCGCGGTCGCGGCGGGGCGGGGCGACCGGCCGCGCGGCGGGCGGTGCCTCGTCCGGCGGTTCCGCATTCGTCGGGGCGGGCGTGCGCCGGGGCGGCGGCGGAGGGTACGCGCGGCTGTTGTGGTACGGGTCGGGCGCGGCGGGCGGGTCGGGGTCCGCAACGGGGTCCGCGGCGGGCACCCGCAGGGCGGTCATGCACGCGCCGCACCGGATCACCCGGCCGGCGGACTCGTCGCCGACCCGGAGCGTCCCGGCGCACGCGGGGCACACGAACTCGATCGCCATTGCCGTCCCTCGGGGCGTTTCGCACCAGCGACAGGTTATGTTACCGGGTGGCGCCGCGACCGGGCCACCGAAATAGGTTCGCCGTTGCCCCCGCGCCAACGGCGCGGGTATGCTGAACGTTATCTCGTATCGGGGAAGAGCCACCGAGGTCCGCCATGAAGCCCCGTCTCCCATGTTCCCGTCCCACCGCGCGCGGCGCGGCGGCCGTCCTGCTCGCGCTCCTGGTCGCCGCGGTGGTGGACGCCCGGCCCCGTGCCGCGCGCGCCGCCGCCCCGCCGGTGACCGTCCGCGCGCTGCCGGGCCTTCCCGCGGGCGCGCACCCGGTCGCCGCACAACCCAAGAAGGAAGCCGACAAGAAGGAGCCGGACAAGAAGGAGCCGCCGAAGCAGCCGGAGTACAAGTGGCCGACCGACATCAACGGCAAGGACATCAACGCGTGGATGAAGGACATGGAGGACGCGGACCCGGTGAACCGCGAGTTCGCCGCCCGCACGCTGTCCGCGTTCGGCCCGCCGGCCCAGAAGGGGGCGGTGAGCAAACTGCTCCTGAAGCGGATGAACGTGGAGAGGGACCCCGGCGTGAAGCTCGCCGTGTTCGCCGCGGTCGGGCAGATCGCGTTCGACAGCGAGGCCGACAACAAGGAGGCGCTGCGGCTCCTGGCGATCGTCGTGGACACCGGTGCCCCCGGCGGGGCCGGGCGGCTGCACGCGATCCAGACGATCGCCGCGTTCGGGCCGAAGGGCGAGGGCGGCATCACCGCGCTCACGGGCACGGCGGTGAACGACCCGGCCTACGAGACCCGGAAGAACATCGCCACCGCGCTCGGCCGCGTCGGCTTCAACGAGTCCACCGGCCCCAACATGAGGGCGCTCACCGCGCTGGCCGACCGGCTGTCGCGGGACGAGAGCGCCGCGGTCCGCATGGAGGCGCTGCAGTCGCTCATGAACCTCGGCCCGCCGTGGGCCGAGGTGAAGAAGGCCGGGGACAAGGCGAGGCCGCCGCTCGAAATGAAGTCGGTCGAGGTCATCATCCGGTACATGAAGTACCGCGTCGGCGACCCGAAGGCCAAGCCGCCGGTACCGGGCCTGGAGCGGGACAAACAGGTCGAGATCTGGGCCCGGCTGGTCCTCATGTCGTTCGACCCCAAGGAGGTGAACGACGACAACCTGAACGCGTTCGCCCGCTACCTGACCGGGGCCGAGCCGGGGGTGAAGGTGCAGGCGCTCAACGCGATGGGTATCTGCGGCGAGTTGGCCGCGAAGAAGCTCGACGACGTGGTGCGGGTGTTGGAGGAGAAGAACGCCCGGCTCGACCAGACGGTCGCGTGTCTCAAGGTGCTGGCGGCGATCGGCGCGGGCGCGAAGCCGGCCCTCCCGAACCTACAGAAGATGCTGGCGGAGAAGAAGAAGGAGCTGAACGACAAGGCGCTGGAACTCGCCAAGAAGAAGGACGACCCGCAACTCACCGGCGAGAAGTACACCCTGGACGAACTCGTGAAACTGATCGAGGCCGTAATCAAGCACGTGGACGCGGCGAAGCCGACGATCTCCCCGTCGGAGACGCCGAAGAAGCCGTAACGCAGTGGGCAGCGGGCAGTGGGCAGTGGGCAGTGGGCAGCGGGTAGTGGGCAGTCGAGGCCGACACGTTTTCAGCCGCGGAGCGGCGACCGGCATGTTTTCAGCCGCGGAGCGGCGACCGATGGTAGCCAGGGGTGGAGCGAGCGCTTCGCGAGCGCAACCCCTGGTAGACGTTAGGAGAATTTCAGAAGCCCCGGAGGGGCGGCAGAAACCTCCGCGTGAGGCTCTGTCGCCCCTCCGGGGCTTCGATTCATTTTCGCATCGGGTCCAGGGGTTGCGCTCG
>JAYUBA010001311.1:0-3357 GCA_043741075.1 Frigoriglobus sp. | reverse complement strand
GCTGGTACATCTCCATCGACCACGGGTAGCGGTCCACGATCAACACCTCGCGCGTCGCCACCCGCGCGTAGAAGTCGAGCTTCGCGCGCGGGTCTTCGCCGGGGCTGACGATCTCCACCGCGAAGTCCGGCCCGCCGACCCAGTGCGCGCCGTGGTTCACCGCTGCGGTCGTGTTCAAGTACACGCACACGTCCGGGCCGCGGTAGTTCTCCTTCCAGTCCTGGTGCCGGTCGCTGACGTTCACGCCGGCTCGTACCTTCCCGGTGCCGGTCAGCCCGACGGTGAGGAGCAGCGGGAGGAGCAGGTAACACTGCAGTTCCTGATGTTCGTCGTTGGTAAGGGCCGGCACGACGGTCACCCCGTTCCAGGTTTCGGTCCACCGCTCCGCGTCCGGCGACTCGATCCGCGCGCGGAGCTCGTGTTCGAGTTCGGGATCGGTCACGAGCAGCGGCATCGGTCACCCTCGACAGGCGAGCGGCCGGGTTCACCCCGGCCGTCTGCGGACACACCACCATTGTTACTTCTTCGGCGGCTCCTTCAAGCCCGACAGGAACTCGACCACGTCGCGGAGTTCGCGGCGGGACAGCTTCTTGTGCAGGTCGTCCGGCATCGCGCTCGGCCCGGTCCGACGCGCCACGATGTCCTCCACCGCGATCACCAGTTCCTTCGCCTCCGTCGTGACGAGTTTCACCTGCTTCTTGTCCTCGCTCTTGATGATGCCGGATACCACGCGGTCGTCGGCGAGCGTCAGCACCACCGTCTCGAACCCCTTCGCGATCTTCGCGTTCGGCAGGACGATCGACTCCAGCAGGTAGCGGCGGTCCTTCTCCTTCTCGAATGCGATGCCGTTCATCTGCGGTCCCACGTCGCCGCCCTGGCCGTCGAGCTTGTGGCACCGCTGGCAGTACACCGCGGAGTTGTTCAGGAAGATGCTCCGGCCCTTTTCGGCGTCGCCGCCTTCGAGCGCGTCGAAGTGCGTCGCGAGCTTGTCGCCCTTCGGGCCGGTGGTGAGTTTCACCTGCTCCGCGCGGTAGGCGTCCGCCTTCTGCTTCAGCGGGGCGAACAGCTTGAGCTTCGCGGTCGCGGCGCGCGTGTCGGCCGCGTCGAGAACGTCAAGTACCAGCGTCAGCGGAACCTTGTCCGCGTTGGCCCGGTCGAGCCACTCCGCGAGCAGTTTGTCCGTTTCCTCCGACGCCTTCTGACCCGCGAGAATCGCGAACGCGCCCTGCTTCTCCGCGAGCGACGCCTTTTCGTCCGCGAGCAGCGCGGGCAGTTCCTTCAGCACCGCGGCCGGGTCGAGGTGCGCCTTCACGGTGCGCCCGGCGGCGCGGAGCCGCGGCTCCGCGCTCGCAAGCGCGAACGCGGCGAGTTCCTTCGTGCCGGGGTCTTTGAGTGCTTCCACCGCGAAGAGCGCTTCGACCCGCGTCCCGGCTGGGTTCTTCGCGTCCTTGACGAGCGCGGCCATCGCCGGACCGAACTCCTTCACGTTCAGCTTCGCGACCACCTGCGCGGCTTCCTTCCGAACGACATCACTTCCGGCAAAGACGCCGACGCCGGCCTTCGTGAGTGCGTCCGCGGCGGCCGTCGCGTCGCGCGGGGCGATGTCGAGCGTGAGGCCGGTAACCGGATCGCGGCGCGGCGGCTTCGCCCAGTCGCCGAGCAGCTTGAGCGCGAACGCGCGAGTGTAGTCCGGTTCCGACTGCCGCGCGGCGAACTGCGCGATCAGAGTGGGTGCCCCGACGAAGCTGCACGCGGCCAGCGCGCGGAAGGCGACCGCGTCCGGCTGGCCGGGCTTCTCCGCGAGATTCGCCAGGAACACCATCGAGGCGAAGCCGACGCGCTCGTCGTGGATCGCCCGCGCCGCCTCCGCGACGATCCGCGGATCGCTGTCCGTCAGGAACTCCGCGCACGACGCGCTCTTGTGCTTCCGGAGCGCCAGCAGCACGCCCATCCGCACGGCAGGCACGTCGTACTTGTCCTTTGCCTGCTCCTTCGCGAGCTTCCACACGTTGAACAGGTCGAGCGGGTTGCGAACGCTGTAAACCAACCCCATCACCGCCGCGTGCCGCAAGTACGGGTCCTTGTCGTTATTCGCCCTCAGCATGTCGAACAGCGGGGCGTAGTACGCCATCTTGCTGACCGGCCCGTCTGGGGGGGGCTGGCCGATCTTGCCGAACGCGACCGCAGCGGCAGCCTTCACGCGGTCGTCCGGGTCAGTGAACAATTTCAAGATCGCGACTTGAATCTCGCCGCCACCGCGCGCCCCTTCCAATCCGCCCTCTTTGCGCACAGCGTTCCCAAGTTGCTCAACCGCGGCGCGCTTCACTTCCACGTCATTATCCTTTAACGTTTCCATCAGTGACTTTCGCGCCGCCTCCCAGCCCCCGGGCTGTGTTCGGGCGACCATGCCCAAGCCCCACACCGCGTGCAGCCGGGCGAGCCGGTCCGTCGAGTCCTTCAGCACGTCCGCGAACGCCGGCGCCGCGAAGTTCGGCTGCCGCGCGGCCAGCTCGAACTGCGCCTCCTGCCGCACGAGTTGGTGCGGGAAGTGCATCCGCTTCACCAGATTCTCGATGCTCTGATGTTCTGCACCTTCGGCGATCAGCTTCTGTGCCTCGGCGACCTGTGGGTTCTTCATCGCCTCGGGGTCGGTCGCGCGGAAGATGCGCCCGCGGTTCTGCGGCGCCCACCCGCCGACCCAGTCGGACCAGTAGAACGCGCCGTCCGGCCCGAACTCGCAGTCGGTCGGCACCATCCCGCGCACGAACGGCTCCGGCTTCGACACCTCAAAGCTCGCGCCCTTCGGCTTCACCGCCAGCGACCAGATCACGCTGCTGCCCGCGTTCGAGGTGAAGTCGCTCGCGAAGAAGTGATCCTTGTACTTGTCGTTCAGCCCGATGCCGGGATAGTGCGTCATGCCCGCGGGGCCGTTGCCGAAGTTCGCGAGCGGCGGCAGGATCCACGCCGGTTGCCCCTCGTGCTGGAGGTGCCACATCTTCTCGGTGTTCCACGCACCGCGGTTGCCCTGCGGGACCGCGGGCGTGTGGTAGCCGGTGCCGTACTGGAAGCCGCCGCGCCAGCCGCTGTCCCCGCCTTCGACGATGTGGACCCAGCGTGCCTTGTCGCCGCTGTCGCAGTTGTTGTCGAAGGTGAACAGGTTGCCGTGGTCGTCGAACGCGATCTCCTGCGGGTTCCGCAGCCCACTGTGAACGACTTCGAGGTTGCTGCCGTCGGGGTCGCAGCGGAGAACCGCGCCCGTGTTCGGGTATTCGAGCTTCCGCTTCTCTTTTGTGGTCACATTGAACCCGCGATCACCCATACTGAAGTAGAGCTTGCCGTCCGGCCCCATGCGGAGGC
>JAYUBA010001310.1:0-3359 GCA_043741075.1 Frigoriglobus sp. | reverse complement strand
GGAGATCGGCCCTTCGGGCCACAACTTCACTTCCGCATCCACCGCACTTTCGGCATACTGAACGCGTCACCGCACCTTCCTGGGGCGCTCATCATGTCCGCGACCGTCACCCCGCCGCCGAAGCCGGCGACCCCGGTTCACTACCCCGACAGCGATGGGCAGCCGATGGCCGACAACACCATCCAGTTCCGCTGGATACTGATGCTCTACACGCAACTCGCCGCGCAGTACCGCGACGACGCGAACACGTTCATCGCCGGCGATCACCTCATCTACCCCGTCGAGAGCGAGAACAAACTGTGCCAGGCGCCGGACGTGTACGTCGCGTTCGGGCGGCCGAAGAAGGATCGCGGCAGCTACCGCGTGTGGGAGGAAGGTGGCGTCTTCCCGCAGGTGATCTTTGAAGTATGGTCGCCGAACAACCGCTACACCGAGATGCAGGACAAGTTCGCGTTCTACGAGAAGCACGGCGCGGAGGAATACTACATCCTCTACCCGGAGTTCCCGATGCACGCCGATGCGTTCCGGCGGGACGGTGCGACGCTCGCCCGCGTCGCGGACGTGAACGGGTACGTCAGCCCGCGAACCGGCCTCCGCTTCGCGCTGGAGACGGGGCAACTCACCGTGTTCGGGCACGACGGCCGGCCGCTGCGCACCGCGGAAGAACTGGGGGCCGAGCGCGAAGCCGCAGAACGCACCGCTCGCGAGCAACGGCAGCGGGCGGATGCCGAAGCGGAACGGGCCACGAAGTTGGCCGCGAAGCTCCGCGAACTCGGCGTGGACCCGGACACGCTTTGACCCGCGTCACCGGAGCGGCGGGAGTGTTGGCGGAATCTTCGGTTGCACCGGAACGGGCAGCGGCGTCGCGTCCGGCGGCAGAACCACCGACGGCAGGTCCGGCCGGAACGGCGGCAGCGTCGGGACGTAGTCCGGCACCCGCGGCGCGACCGCGGCCGGAGGCGGTTCATACGCGATGGTCGGGACCGGTGCCGTCGGCGACGGGAGCGGCGGGATCGTCACCGCGGGACGCTTCGCGATCGGCGGTTCGGCCGTCATGTTCGAAATCGGCGGGGCCGCGCCGAAGAGCGAACGCACCGCGGCCCGCGGACCGGGTAGCAGGTCGGCCAGGAACGACGGTCGCGACACGCGCGGCCCGGTCGGCGGCACGACCGAGGGCAGTTGCGGAACCGGCGTCGGGGCGGTCACCGGGGCCGGCGGCACGAACGACGGCACCGGCGGCGGGGGCGCGGGCACGACCGCCGACGCGGGCCGCGGTCCGGCCGGGCTGGCGATCGGCGGCTCGATCGTCTGCGCCGCCATCCCGTCCGCGCCCTTCGGGCTGCGGTAGCCGTTCAGGTGGTACTCCCACAGCGCCTTCTTCGCCGCCAACCGCACCGCCGGGGACGCGTCGCCGGCCGCGGCGGCTTCGAGCGCCGCGCCCGCCTGCGGAACCACCTGCCCCAACTGACCCAGCGAGTCCGCCGCTTCCGCCCGCACCGCCGCGGACGCGTCCTTCTGCAATGCGGCGGTCAGCGCCGTCACCACTTCGGGGAGTTGCCGCGCGTCGGCCCCGCCGAGTTCGTCGGCGGCGGCCTTCCGCTTCTTCTCGTCGGGGTCGCTCTTGAGCGCCTCGATGAGGACGCGCGCCCGCGCCGTGTCCGTCTTCGGTTTGGCCCTGAAGATGCCGGGGCCGGCGACGAGGGGAACGACCGCGAACGCGGCGAGAAGAAGTGCGAGCGGGAACCGGGTGCGCGTCACGAGGAAGCTCCACAGCGAGAAGCCCAGCAGGGACTCACTATGATTCGTCTCGTCGCGGAGTGTGTCGCGGGGGTTCCGGGAGAATGGGCGGGCGAAGGGGTTTGCCGAACCGCTACCGCCGACACGGCGACCACAACCGCCGCGCCCGGCCGGCGGTGTAGCCGGCCCGCGCGGCCGATCTATGCGAACCGTTAGAACCCGCCGATGCCGCCGTTGCTGCCCGGCCCGCGGCCCCCGCCGCCCTTGTTCATCAGCGTGTCCTGCTGCTTGGGCGGCGGCGGGGCGCGGTAGGTGGCCGTGTCCGGCAGGTTGTACCGGTCCTCGTTCGGCGGGAGGTAGTACTCCTCGCGCTTGGGGCCGTTCACGTCGTACTTGTCGTGGTAGCAGCCGACCGCCGCGAGCGCGACGACCAGGGCGAGCAGCGCCCGCATGTCCGTTCCCCCGCGTGAGTGCGTGTGAGTGCCCGGCGGGTATAGCGGGGCGCGCCGCGGACGCAAGTGGAAGTGTTGAGGCGGGCGAGTCGGGCGCAGCGGACATTTCGGCTTTAGCTTTGACCTCCCCCCTTGAGGGGGAGGTCGGAACGCGCTTCGCGTTCCGGGTGGGGGGTGAACGCACGCGGTCGAGGAAGGCGCACCCCCCACCCGGCGGCGAGGCGCCGCCGACCTCCCCCTCAAGGGGGGAGGTCAAAAAAGCGAATCGCCGCGCCCACGTTGCCGCGAAACTTGGTCTCAGTGGGCACCGTTGCCGTTCGCGCCGTTGCGGAGCCACTTGGTCGGAAGGGTGCCGGTGCGGAACACGTCGGTCAGCATCTGCCGGCCGGTCTCGTCCGGGGTCAGCGCCTCGACCGCCCGAACCGTCTCCTCGATCGGGTACTCGATCCGCTTCAACTGCACCTCGTCGCCGTCGATGATCGCGTAGGCGGCGCGCGGGTCGCCGTCGCGACTCAGCCCGACGCTGCCGGGGTTCACCACGAGCGTGCCGTTCACCTGGAGCGTGTACGGCTGGTGCGTGTGCCCCACCAGAAGGTAATCGACGTTCAGCCCCGCGAGCCGCGGCTTCCAGAAGTTCAGGTCCGCGGGGGCGTACTCGTCCATCGGGTCGCGCGGGGTGGCGTGGACCATGAGGAACCGCTTGCCGGCGAGCGTGAACATGCGGGACGTGGGCAGGTCGGCCAGGTACCGGCGCTGCTCCGGCGTGACGGCCGCGACCGACAGCGGGCGGGTGATCGCGGTGAGGTAGCGGAAGCCCCCGACGCCTTGCAGTTCGACATCCTGGGCGACCCCGTGGTCGTGGTTGCCGCGGACGCAGTGGGCGGCGTTCGTGCGCACCCAGTCGATGCACGGTCCGGGTTCGGGGCCGTAATCGACGAGGTCGCCGACGCACACGCACGCGTCGAACGGCTCGCGGATCGCGTCGAGCGCGGCGCGGTTACCGTGGATGTCCGCGAGCACCAGTACGCGCATGCAGCCGGCCTCCTTGCCGGTGATTGTAGGACGGGAATGGTAACGTGGAGCGGAAGAAGAACCCACCCCCGGCCCCTCCCTGCAGGGAGGAGAGCGTTCGGCCCGAGCGCGGCGAGCGGGGTTCGGTCCGTTTTACGC
>JAYUBA010001309.1:0-3362 GCA_043741075.1 Frigoriglobus sp. | reverse complement strand
TTCAGGGAGGGGGGCCGGGGGGGGGGGGCTCTTCGCGCTTCTGCTCGCGGGAACGCTCGCGCTGTCCGCCGAGCCGCCGAAGGTCGAACCCAAAGCCGATGCCAAGCCGCTCGTCGTGAAGCTCCCCGACGGCACCTTCCTCTGGCTCGGCGGCGCGTCCGACGGCGAGCGCGTCACGCTCACGCCCCAGGAGTTCCAAAAGCTCCTCGACCGCGTGGACACACTGAAGAAGGAACTCGCGGCGCGGAAGCCGGCACCCCCCAGCGCGTGTGCGGTCCGCGGGCGCGTCGAGAAGCGCGGCGAGCAACTCGTCGCCGCGCTCAAGCTCACCTACTCGTTCCGCACGGCGCAGGCGAACGCGGCCGTTTCGCTCGGCGGGCGCAAGGCGTTCCTCGTGACCGCCGCGCTCGACGGCGCGAAACTGCCCGTGCTCGACACCGGCGACGACGGGTTCGCGGTCACGGTCGAAGCGGCCGGCGATCACACGCTCGTCCTGGATGTCGAAGCGCCCGTCACCGCGCGCGGCGCGAAGGCGGAGGTCGGCTTCGACCTGGGCCTGCCGCGCGCGCCGATCACCACCCTCGCGCTCGACCCGCCGCCGGGCGACGTGAAGCGCGTCAACCTCACCACCCGCGCGCCCGACCCGGCGCAGCCGGCCAAGGCGCCGGACCCGCGCCGCCTCCTCGGGGTGGACGTGAAGCAACTCGGCGCGAAGGACGGCGCCGCCGGGCTTCCCCTCGGCGCGGTCGATTCGCTCGAAGTGACGTGGGATCCGCCCGCGTCCGTCGCGCAGCCGGCGGACCAGGTGCAGAGCGCCGAGATCGACGTGAGTACGGTCCTCACCGACGGCTTCGTCGAGTCCACCGCGAAGGTGAAGTTCCGCGGCCCGGCGCGCGAGTGGAAGCTGGTCGCGCCGTCCACCGCCGAAGTGAGCGTGGACCGCGTCGCCGCGACTTCGACCGAGACCGGCCCGACGCAACAGCCGGTGGTGACCAAGCCGACCGACGCGAGCAAGCCGGTGTGGAAGGTCGAACTACCGACCGGTTCGACCGCGGCCGACTGGACCGTCACGGCGGTGGTGCGCCAGCCGCGCCCGAAGGGCGGCGCGAAGGGCGCGCCGCTGCCGGTGGGGCCGTTCGCGGTGCTGGACGTGCTGCGACAGACCGGTACCGTGCGCGTCACCGCCGGGCCGCACACGCGGTTCGCGTTCAAGCACGGCCCGGACCTGCGCCGCGCGGAACTCCCCGGCGCGCCGGACGACGACCGCAGCGCCGCGCTGTTCCGGCTCGCCACCGGCCCGACCGGCACCGGCCCCGTGAACGCGCCGCTCGTCACCGTCGAGGCGTGGCCGGTGGAGGGCGCGGTCCGCGTGAAGGCGACGTACAAGCTGAAGCTCACCGAGGTCGGGTGGCACGTGCGGGCCGAGATCGCGGTGAAGCCGATCCGCACCGAGGTGGACGCGGTGACGATCGACGTGCCCGCGGAGTGGCGCGGGCTGGAGTCGGAGTCCGACCCGGAGGTCGTCGAAGGCGTCAGCCAGGGGAAGGCCGACGGGCCATGGCGGCCGGTCACGGTGCGGCTCGCCAGCTTCTTCAAGCAGCCGTTCACCATCGTACTCGTGGGCACGGTGCCGGTGCCGCCCGGCGGGCGCGACGCCGTCATCCCGCTCCCGCGGTTCCCGAAGTCGGTCGAGCGCGACGCGACCGTGACCGCGACCGTGCCGGAGGGGTTGGAGGTTCACGGCACCGTCCGCGGGTGGGACGGCGACCTGCCGGCCGCGTGGGGCGCGCCGCTGGCCGCCGTGCCCGGCGCGGACGGGAAGGTGCCGAAGGCGGTCGCGGCCGTGACCGGGAAGGGCGAGCGCGGGCTGGCCCGCGTCGCGCTCACCTGGCAGTCGTACCGCCCGGACGTGACCGCCGACGTTCGCGCCGACGTGACCGTCGGCGAGCGGCAGGTGGTCGTCGTGCAGGTCATCAAGTTGCGCTCGGCCGACGGCTTCCCCAAGCCGGTGCGGTTCCGCGGCCCGCCGGAGGCGCTCGGCTTGAAGGCCGTGCCTTCGCTCGACGCGCCGGCCGCCGGGGCGTGGACGTTCTCTCCGCCACCGGAAGCGAAGGAAGCGACGCTCCGCGTCAGCTTCGCGCTGACGCTGCCGGCGCACGCGGACGGCCCGCTGTCGCTCCCGGTGGGATTACTGTGGCCGACCGACGCGGCCCGCGTCGAGACGAACGTGCGGGTGTGGGTACACGCGGTGAGCGGGCGCACGGTCGCCGCGTCCGCGACCGGGTGGCGCGAGCTGCCGCCGGAACCGGCCGCCGACCGCGACGCGCTGCCGGCGCTCACGCTGGCCGCGTCCGCGGAGCACCCGCTGGTGCTCGAACTGCGGCACGCGACGCCCGATTCGGCCGTGGCCGTGTGGGTCGAGCGCGCGCTCATCGAGGCCGGCATGACCGACGACGGGTCCGTGAGCTACCGCGCCCGCTTCCGGCTCCAGCGGTGGCTCGTCCCCGCGGTGGAGGTGGTGCTCCCGGACGCGGTCGGGCCGAACCCGACCGCGCGCGTGGACGGCCTGACGGCGGCGCTGGTGCCGGTCGGCGAGGGCGAGGGCGAGGGCGGGCGGCGGTTCCGCGTCGCGCTGCCGGACGGCACCGCGGGGCGCGGGGCGGTTCTGGAGGTTCAGTACACGCTACCCGGTTCGCGGCATGTGCTGGGGGAAACGGTGTACCAGCCGCCGAAGATCGCGTCGGCCGCGTACGCCGGCGGGGCGCGGTGGCTCATCACCGAACCGGCGGACGCGGCCCCGCTGCTGTTCTCCGGCCGCGCGCGGGCCGACCTGCGCTGGCGGTGGCGCGAGGTGGCGTACGCGCCGACCGCGGCGGGCCGCGCCGGGTTGGACCGCTGGTTCACGGCGGGCGTCGAACCGGGGCCGGAGGCCGCGCCCGCGGCGGACGGCGAACCGGTCGCGGTGCGCCAGTCCGCCCCGGACGCGGTGCGCGTGGTGCGCGTCCCGTGGCTGGCGCTGGTCGTCGGGTGTTCGCTCGCGGTGTTCGTCGCGGCCGTCGCGCTGACGCGGCTGCCGACCTCCGCGGCCGGGCTGCTGGTCGCGGTGCTGTTCGGGGCGTTCGGGGCGGGCGCGGTGCTGTACCCGCAGCCGGCGGCGCAGGCGGTCGCGGCCGGGCAACCGGGGCTGGCGCTCGGTCTGTTCGCGGTCGCCGTGCAGACGGCGCTCCGGTGGAGGGTGCGCCATCGCGTCGCGCACCTGCCGGGCTTCACCCGCACGCGGCCGGAGCCGAGCGCGGTGGTCGTGCCTTCGAGCGGGACGGCGGCACCGCCTCGCAGCCGACCGGGCAGCACCGGTGCCGCGC
>JAYUBA010001308.1:0-3366 GCA_043741075.1 Frigoriglobus sp. | reverse complement strand
GGGGTGAACTGATCAATCCCGCGCCTTCGGCCCGTCCGTGTAATCCGCCCCCGATATGCTGCCCCGAAGCGGCACAACCGGCACCGCCGCCAGAATCGCGCGGGTCAGAACACCTCTCCAAACCGGTGCGGCTACCCGAACGCGGCGCGGGCGCCGCCCCGCGTTCGGAATGTGGGCGGACCGCCCCGCGGCGGTGATCGTTCACGAAACCCACACCGATTGATATTCTGAAGAGGGGACGGCTCGCCCGCTCTTCTCATTAACCCCGGCGGTGGACATGGACGAGTTGCACCACGAGTGTGGCGTGGCGGCGCTGTACTACCTCCCCGCCCGCGGGGACAAGTCTCCGGTGTGGACCGGCGCGCCCGATCAGGTCTCGCGACTCATGCCGCGGATGCTCCTCGACCTCCAAAACCGGGGCCAGCTCGCCGCCGGCATGGCGACCTACAACCCGGACCGCGACAAGCTCATCGACACATACAAGGACACCGGCACCGTCATCGAGGCGTTCCGCATCAACGAGCCGTCGAAGTACGCGTCCATCATGGAGGACTACGCCGGCCGCGCCGCGATCGGGCACACCCGGTACGCCACCTGCGGCGGCCAGACCCGCAGCTACGCCCAGCCGTTCGAGCGGCGCCACGGGTGCAAGTGGAAGTGGTTCGCGTTCGCGTTCAACGGCCAGCTCACCAACTTCGCCGAACTCCGCCAGCAACTCCTCCAGAACCACGACTACCACCTGACGCGGGACAACGACACCGAAGTCATCATGCACTACCTGTCGCACGAGATGCGGAGCGACGACCGCCCCGACCTCGTGGACGTGTTCCGCCGCCTCGCGGCCAAGTTCGACGGGGCGTACAACCTCGTGTTCCTGAACGCGATGGGCGACATGGTCGTCCTCCGCGACCCGGTCGGCATCCGCCCGCTGGTGTACGCGCAGGACGGGCCGATGTTCGGTGCCGCCAGCGAGAGCGTCGCGCTGCAGAACCTCGGCTTCCGCCAGGGGAACATCAAGTCGCTCCCGCCGGGCGAGATGATCCTCATCCGGAACGGCGAACTCAGCACGCACCGGTTCGCGGAGACCAAGCGGAAGGCGCACTGCTTCTTCGAGTGGATCTACTTCGCGAACGTGGCGAGCACGCTGGACGACCGGAGCGTGTACCTGAGCCGGTCGCGGCTGGGGCAGGAACTGGCGAAGCAGGAACGCACGCTCGGTCGCGTGCCGCTGGACCCGTCCGAGACGGTGGTGGTGCCGGTCCCCGACACCGGCAAGGCCGCGGCCGACGCGATGGCGTTCGCGCTGGGCATTCCGAGCGTGGAAGGGCTGATCCGCAACCGGTACATCGGCCGCACGTTCATCGAGGGCGGCAACCGCGCGGACAAGGTGCGGCTGAAGTTCACCCCGCTCCGCGAGGTGCTTCAAGGGAAGAAGGTGCTGCTGGTCGAAGACTCGATCGTGCGCAGCACGACCCTACAGAGCCTGTTGAAGCACCTGCGGGACCAGGGCGGGGCGGCGGAGATTCACGTCCGCGTCGCGTGCCCGCCGATCCTGTCGCCGTGCTTCTACGGCATCGACATGAGCACGGTGAAGGAACTGTTCGCCCCGAAGTTCATGGCGACCAAGGTGCCGACGGTCGCGGAGCAGGACGCGATGGCGAAGGCGCTGGGCGCGGACTCGCTGTTCTACCTGCCGGTGGACGCGGTGGCCCGGTGCATCGACCTGCCGGCCGAGCAACTGTGCCGGGCGTGCGTGACCGGCGACTACCCGACGCCGGCCGGCGAGCAGATGTACCAGCTCGCGCTGCGCAAGCACGCCGCCGGCGACGACGGCCGCACCTACGAGCGGCCCGCCGAACCGCTCATGTGTTCCATGACCGACGACGGCCGCACGTGAGCAACAATTTCGCCTGAGCGGGGGGCGTTAGCCCCCTGTGCGTTGAAGAACACTGCCTCGAAGAGCGTTGAAGAACACTGCCTCGAAGAACACAGGGGGCTTACGCCCCCCGCTCAGGAAGCCCACAAAGCCATCTCACGCGGCCCTCTTCCCACTCGTCTCTTCGCCGAGGGCGCGGCGGTAGGCACCGAGTGTGGCGTCGGCGCAGGCGGCCCAGGTGAACGGGCGGGCGGTTTCTTCCGCGCCTGCCCGAAGCGACTGCCACCAGTGGTCGTCGGTACACACCCGCAACATGGCGTCGCGCCACCCGCCCTCGTCGCGGGGGTCGATCAGGTGGGCGGTGCCGCCGACGGTCTCGGCGACGGCCCCGGCGGTGGACGCGAGGACGGCCCCGCCGCACGCCATCATCTCGACGGTGGGCATCCCGAACCCCTCGTACAGGGTCGGGAACACCATCGCCCGCGCCGCCGAGTACAGCGCCCCGAGCGATTCGTCGGGCACGTACCCGAGGCGGCGGACGGTGCCGTCGCGGCCCCGGTCGGCGAGCGCGCCTTCCAGGTCGTTGGCCTGCCAGCCCCGGCCCCCGACCAGCACCAGGGGGTGGCGGCGGCGCACCTCTAGAGGCAGCCCGGCGTGGGCCTTGAGGAGCAGGGCGAGGTTCTTGCGCGGCTCGACGGTGCCCACATGGAGCAGGTAGCCCGGTTCCAGTTTGAGTTGGCGCAGGACCGGGGCGCATTCCTCGGCCGACAGCGGGCGGAGGAACGGGCGGCGGCCGTTGTACGCGACCGTCACCTTCTCCGCCGGCCAGTTCAGGTGCTGCACCACTTCGCGCTTGGTGAACTCCGACACCGCGAGGACGTGGCTTGCCTGCTTCAGCGCGCGCTCGAACCCGCGGGTGTAGTCCGCGATCCGGCTCGGCGGGTGCCACTCCGGGTTCAGCAGCACGGACAGGTCGTGAACGGTGACGACGGTGGGCAGGTCGCACGGCAGCGCGAGGAAGTTCGGCTCGTGGTACAGGTCGTACCGGCCGCGGCGCGCGCTGTAGTTGAACGGGTCGGGTGCGATGAGGCTGCCGGTCCGGCGGAGCGCGGCGAGGTAGCCGCGCCGGGCGAGCGCCTCGATCCGGGCCAGTGCGCCCGGCCGCTCGCGGCACCGCAGGTAGCGCTCGACGTGACGGTTCCAGAACCGCAGGACCGGGGCGACGACGCCGGACGGGAACGCGCCGACGGCGTCTTCGCCGAGCCGCTCGCGCAGGCCGCGGATCAGCTCGCTCGTGTGGTGCCCGATGCCGGCGCGGGTGTTCAGCAGACACTCCGCGTTGAATATCACCCGCACGCGCTACCTCCCGCCTGATCGCGGTCTTGTCGGTCTTGTAGGGTGGGACAAGGCTTTGCGCCGTCCCACCGTCTTTCGCTGGCCCTCTCCCCTTGCGGGAGAGGGTGGCGGCGCCTCGCCGCCGGGTGAGGGGG
>JAYUBA010001307.1:0-3372 GCA_043741075.1 Frigoriglobus sp. | reverse complement strand
GATGCCGATCCTCGCGGACGCGCTTCAAGACGCCGGGTGCGACAACCCCGACATCCTCAATCACTGCCGGGGCGACGGGCCGCACGTCCGCGGGTGCTGGGTGATGGATAGGGCTTTGGGGAAGGAGTAGGTTTAAAGACCCCTCACCCGCGGCGAAGCGCCGCGACCTCTCCCCGCAGAGCCGGGGCGAGGTGGGTCTCTGGCCTTCGCGTGGAGCAACGCGCGCCTGATGGCTTCACGAAGATACGCTGTGCCCACCTCGCCCCGGCTCTGCGGGGAGAGGTCGCGGCGCTTCGCCGCGGGTGAGGGGTCTTCGCTTCGTCCCTCGTCAGCGCCGCTTCAATGCGAGGATTTTTGCGACGATGCCGTCGCCGATGTGGTGCAGCGGGAGCACCTCCACCGCGGCCCGCTTCTCCACCGCAGCCTTCGGCATCCCGTACACGATGCTCGTCGCCTCGTCCTGCGCGATCGTGTGCCAGCCGACCGCGCGCAGCCGCAACAGGCCGTCGGCGCCGTCGGTGCCCATGCCGGTGAGGAGCGCCGCCACGCCGAGCCGCGGACTGCGGGCCGCGGCGCTGTTGAACAGCACGTCCACCGACGGCCGGTATGGGTGGCTCCGCGGGTTCGGTGTGTACTGAAGCGACCGCTCCGGGCCGATTTCCATGTGGTCGTTGGTCACCGCCACGTACACCACGCCGGCCGTCGGGGTGTCGCCGGGGTGCGCCGCCCGCACCGGCAGCTTGCACCGCGCCGCGAGTTGTTGAACCAGCCCCGGCGCGAAGTCGGACGCGATGTGCTGGCTGATGAGGACCGACGCGGCGAGGTCGGCCGGGAACGTGCTCAGCACCGTCGCCAGCGCCTCCGGCCCGCCGGTGGACGCGCCGAGCAGCACCAGCGGGGGCGCGTCGGACGCAACCGCACCGAGGCGCGGCACGGCCATCGCCCCGGACCCCATAGTTCCCGCGAGCGCGGCATCCAGGTGCGCCAGCCGGGCGACCAGTTTCTCCGCGTTCTGAATCGTGCCGCTCGGGCCGAGCGTCGGCGTGTCCACCGCGTCCAGCGCGCCGGCCCCCATCGCCCGGAACGCCAGCGCGTAGTTGGTCGCGACGCTCGACGTGACGACCAGGATCGGGCACGGCGACTGCCGCATGATCTGTCGCGTCGCCTCCACGCCGTTGAGCCGCGGCATGACGAGGTCCATCAGGATCACGTCCGGCCGGTCGGCGGCGGTCTTCGCGACGGCGGCGTCGCCGTCGTCGGCCGCCCACGCGACGACGTACCCCGGCACCGACGCCACCACGCGCCGCAGCACCTCCCGCGCCAGAGCCAAGTCGTTCACGATCCCGATACGCATCTTGTTGGTGTTTGGTGTTAGGGGACTCAGGTTCCTTAGGAGAGGGGCTGGTGATGCACCCCGTCGCTGACGCTCCGGGTTCGCCGCGCGTGCTTTCCGAGCGACCCCGGAGCGTCAGCGACGGGGTGACACCAAACACTACACGCTGTCGGCAGGCCCGATGAGGTCCACGACGGCTTCCATGAACCGGTTGTCGTGGAAGCTGCTCTTGGTCAGGTACGCGTTGGCCCCGACCTCCAGCCCGCGGACGCGATCCTCCTCGCGCTCCTTGTACGACACGATGATGACCGGCAGGTCGCGGAGCCGGTCGTCGGCCCGCACCGCCTGGACGAGCTGAAGCCCGTTCATGCGCGGCATGTCGATGTCGCTCACCAGCATATCGTACCGCTCGGCCCGCACCTTGTTCCAGCCGTCCATGCCGTCCACCGCGACCGCCACCTCGTACCCCTTGTGCAACAGCAACTGCCGCTCCACCTCCCGCACGGTAATCGAATCGTCCACCACAAGCACGCGCTTCTTGCGGCCCGTGCCGGTCGGCCGCGTCTCGCACTGCACCAGCGAGCCGGTCTGGATGAACTGATCCATCGACCGGAGCAGGTCTTCCACATCAACAATCAGCACCGGCGAGCCGTCGTCGAGGATCGCCGCGGCGCTCAAATTGGGCACCTTGCCGAGTCGGGCGTCGAGCGGGCGCACCACCAGGTCCTGCTCGCCGCGGAACGCGTCCACCACCAGCCCGTACTCGCCGGTGCCGTCGGAGAGGAGCACCACCGGCAACTCGGCCCCCGTCGGCGTCGGCGCCGGGATGTCGAGCAACTGCCCGGCCATCACGAGGCCGACGTTCTGGCCGTCCACCGTGACGAACTGGCGGTGTTCGATGGACCGCACCTCGTCGCGGCGGACGCGGATGAGCCGGTCGATGCGGGTGTGCGGGAACGCGTAGGGTTCGCCGGCCACGTCCACGACGACGGCGCGGATCACCGAGAGGGTGAGTGGCAATTGTAGGTGGAACGTGGTCCCTTTGCCCGCCGCGGTGGTGATGCGGACGTTCCCGCCGACCCGGCGGACGGTGTCCTGCACCACGTCCAGCCCGACCCCGCGGCCGGAGAACTCGGTCACCGCCGCGGCCGTGCTGAAGCCGGGCAGGAAGAGGAACTCGAGCAGCTCGGCGGGCGTGAGCCGGGCGGCCACGTCGGCCGCGTTCAGGCCGCGCTCGACCACCTTCTTGCGGAGCCGGTTCAGGTCGATGCCGCCGCCGTCGTCGGCGATGGTGACGAGCAGCATCCCGGCGCGGTGCCGCGCTTCCACGGTGATCGTGCCGGCCGCCGGTTTGTTCGCCGTGCCGCGCACGCCGGGCGTCTCCAGCCCGTGATCGACGGCGTTGCGGACCAGGTGCGACAGCGGCGACTCGAGCTTCTCCAGGATGTCGCGGTCCACCTCGGTGCGCTCGCCCACCACGACCAGCCGCGCCTCCTTGCCGAGCGCCCGGGCCATGTCGCGGACGAGCCGCGCGAAGCCGTGGGTGCCGTCGCCGAACGGCCGCATGCGGCTGGCGATGACCTCGCGGTACAGCCGGACGTTGAGGTCTTCGGCGCGGGCCGCGTGGTCGTCGAAGTCGGCGGTCTTCGCGCTCAACTCCTGCCGGCACGCGGTCCACTGGCGGCGGGAGTCGGCGATCAGGTCGGCGAGTTGCACCGACGGCATCCCGCCGGCGGCGGCGTGGTACGCGGCGTCGAGCATCGACGCGAGCAGGTCGTGCTGCTTCTTCAGCTTGAGCAGCGCCGTGGCGAACGACGGCAGCCACCGCGCCTGAACGAGCGATTCGCCGGCCAGCCCCATGAGGCGGTTGAGGCTCTGGGCCGCGACCCGCACGACCGGCTCCGCGGGCGGCGCGGCGGGGAGAGGGGAAGAACCTACCCCCCCGGCCCCCCTCCCTGAAGGGAGGGGGGAGCCGCTTGCGGCTTCGCGGGATGTTCGCGCATCCCGCGAAGCCGCAAGCGGCTCGCGCGCGTCTTCCT
>JAYUBA010001306.1:0-10874 GCA_043741075.1 Frigoriglobus sp. | reverse complement strand
CGCGACCGTCGAGTGGCAGCGGGACGGGCAGCCCGCGCCGGACGGGATGGACGGACTGGCGGACCGGGTCGAACAGGTGGTCCGCCAGTTGCAGCAGCGCGAGCGGGACGTGCGCCGGGCCGAGCGCCTCGCGGCCGTCGGGCAACTCGCCGCGGGCGTGGCCCACGAGATCCGCAACCCGCTCACCTCGGTGCAGTTGCTCGTGCAGACGGCGCGGCGCGACCCGACCGCGGGGGCGCTGACCGACGACGACCTGGCCCTGATCGACGACGAACTCGGCCGCATCGAGCGGTCCCTGCGGACCCTCCTCGACTACGCCCGGCCGCCCAAACTGGAGCGCGTGACGTGCGACCTGGCGGCGGTGATCGAGGGCGCGCTCAAGCTGGTCCGGGGCCGCGCCGGGCTGCAAAACGTTGAGGTGCGGTTCGCCCCTTCGGCCGAACCGGTCGCGCTGAGCGCCGACCCGGAGCAACTCCGGCAGGTGGTCGTCAACCTGCTCCTCAACGCGCTGGACGCGATGCCGACCGGCGGCACCCTCGAACTCGCCGCCGGGCGCGACGGCCCCGACGCCACGCTCGCCGTCAGCGACTCCGGGGCCGGGATCGCCGCCGAGGTGCTCCCGCGCCTGTTCGAGCCGTTCGCCACCGGGAAGGAAACGGGCGTCGGGCTTGGGCTGGTCGTTTCCAAGCGGATCGTGGAAGATCACGGGGGGGCGCTGCGCGGGTTCAACCGACCGGGCGGCGGGGCCACGTTCCTCGTCCGCTTCCCCGCCGCCGGGTAGCCGCGCCGCCGCCGCAGAACGGACCGCCGATGCCGCTGCTACTACTGATCGACGACGAGCCGGTGATCCAGCACGCCTTCCGCAAGGCGTTCCACCCGCCCGACTACGAGACGATCACCGCCCGCACCGCGGCCGAGGGGCTGGCGCTCCTGGCCGCGCGGAAGCCGGACGTGGTCGTCCTCGACGTGAACCTGCCGGACTCGACCGGCCTCCAGACGTTCGACCGGATCAAGGAGCTCGACGCCCGCATCCCGGTCCTGCTCGTCACCGGACGGGGGACGACCGACCTCGCGATCCAGGCGATGAAGCGCGGCGCGTTCGACTACCTGCCCAAGCCGCTCGCCTACGACCAACTCCGCGAGCTGATCGGCCGGGCCGCCGCGGTCAGCCGGCTGATGAGCGTGCCGGCGGTGGTCGCCGAGACCGGGGCCGCGCCGGCCGACGCCGACGCGCTGGTCGGCCGGTGCCCGGCGATGCACGAGGTGTACAAGGCCATCGGCCGCGTCGCCGGCACCAACGCCACCGTGCTGATTCTCGGCGAATCGGGGACCGGCAAGGAGCTGGTCGCGCGGGCCATCTACCAGCACGGCGAGCGGGCCGACAAGCCGTTCCTCGCCGTCAACTGTGGGGCCATCCCGGAGGCCCTGCTGGAGAGCGAACTGTTCGGCCACGAGAAGGGCGCGTTCACGAGCGCCGACCGCAAGCGGATCGGCAAGTTCGAGCAGTGCGACGGCGGCACCATCTTCCTCGACGAACTCGCCGAACTGCCGCTGCTCTCCCAGGTGAAGCTGCTGCGGGCCATTCAGGAGCAGCGATTCGAGCGGGTCGGCGGCACCGAGACCATCCAGACGAACGTCCGCGTGATCGCGGCCACGAACGCCGACCTGGAGAAGCTCGTCGCGGGCGGCCGGTTCCGCTCCGACCTGTACTTCCGGCTGAACGTGTTCACCATCCTCCTCCCACCACTGCGGCTGCGGGGCGACGATCTCGACCTACTCACGGACTACTACCTCACGCGGTTCGCGGCCGAGTTCAGCCGCCCGGTGCCCGTCGTCCCCGCCGAGACGCGCGAGGCGCTCCGCCGCTACCGGTGGCCGGGCAACGTCCGCGAACTCCAGAGCGCGCTCAAGCAGGGCCTGCTCCAGATGAGCGGCGGGGTGCTGCTACCGGACTTCTTGCCGGTGCTTCAGAAAGCGGCACCCGTCGAATCGGCCGAGGCCGGAACCGCGCCCGGCCCGGTGCCCGGCCGGCCCGCGCTCGACTGGGACCGGTTCATCGTCGAGCGGTTGGACGCCGGGTCGCGAGACGTGTACGCCGAGTGCCTCGCGGTACTCGAGCGCCAACTGCTCACGCGCGTCCTCGAACGGACCGGCGGCAACCAGCTCCGCGCCGCCGAACTATTGGGCATCACCCGCGGCAGCCTCCGGCACAAGCTCCGCGCCCTGGGGCTGACGATCGAGCGCGGCGTGAGCGCGGACGACGACCGCGGCGATTGACCGACGCCCCCCGCCCGGTCGCCGGGCGACCAGTCGGCCACCTCCACCCGCCGCGCGGAGTCAACCGCTCCGGCGAACATATCTCCTGACTTTCCAGGCAGTTCCGCCCCGAGATACTTCGTAGTGAACGCCCGGCACGCGGCGTGCATTCCTTCGGTACGCAGGGATTGCGCGCACAGCCGCCAGGAGGTCGCGGCGGGAGTATACCGCATGTTCAGCCTCCTGAAATACCCCGGTGGCTCACTCGCCCGTGTCGGTCGGGCCGTCGCCGTTGGGGTCGTGGTTCTTGTCGCCGGGGGCGCGGCGGCGTGGTTCGCGTCCGGCAGCACCCGCTCCGCGACCCCCGCGACCGCCGAGAAGAAAGAACCGGACGCGGTGCCCAAGCTCCGCCGGACCGGCCCGGACGAAGTCGTCGTCCCCGCGGACGTTCGAGCGTCGCTCGGCATGAAGTCGGCCCCGGCGACCGTCCCCAACCGCAAGCGCAAGCTGCCCTCGTTCCAGGGCACGCTCAACTTCGACAGCGGCCAACTGGCCCGCGTCCAGTCGCCGTTCGCCGGCCCGGTCGTCGAACTGGCGCAGGTGCCGGAACCGCTCCTGTCCGCGCTCCCCGTTTCGCCCCCCGTAACGGCGCGGCGCGCGCTGAAGGTCGGGGACCGGGTGAACAAGGGGGACGTGCTGGCCGTGGTGTGGAGCGCGGACCTGGGCGCGAAGAAGAGCGAGTTCGTGGACGCCGTGTCGAAGCTCAAGACGGACGAGGAGACGTACCAGCGACTCGACGGGCTGTTCCAGAACAACGGGACGGCCGAGCGCACGGTGCGCGAGGCCGAGCGCACGGTGAAGAACGACCGGGTGGCGCTCGACAAGGCCGAAGCCACGCTCCGCGCCTGGCGCCTCGCCCCGGAAGAGATCGACGCACTGCGGCGAGATGCGGACCGGCTGTCACTTCCCGACGCGAAGCGCACCGACCCGGCGACGTGGGCGCGGGTCGAGGTCAAGGCGCCGCTGAGTGGTGTCGTCCTCGAGAAGAGCGTCGCCGTCGGGCAGTTGGTGGACACCACGAACGACCTGTTCCGCATCGGCGACCTGTCGTCGCTGGCCGTGTGGGTCCACGTCTACGAGGAGGACCTGCCGCTGCTCCGCGGCCTGCCGCTGCCGCTCGCGTGGTCGGTCGGCGTGCCCGCGATGCCCGGCTCCAGTTACCCCGGCCGCATGGAGCAGATTGCGGCCGCGATCGACCCGGCCCAGCACACCGCGCTCGTGACGGGCACGGTCCAGAACGGGGCCGGCGACCTCCGCGCGGGCATGGCTGTTACGGTCACCGTGGAACTGGACGCACCGAAGGGCGAGGTCGAAGTGCCGGCCGAGGCGGTGGTCGAGGACGGCCGCGCGAGCTTCGTGTTCGTCCGCACCGACCCGTCCGGCGACACGTTCGTGCGGCGCCCGGTCAGCGTCGTGCGCCGGTCGCGCGACACCATCGCCGTGGCCGACCGCCCCGGCGGGCTGAAGCCGGGCGATCTGGTGGTCACGGCGGGGTCGCTCCTGCTGGGCGACGCGTTCGACGACCTCCCGCTGCCGAAGCCGTAGCTTTGGCACCAGGGGCTTACGCCCACTGGCTTCAGACGATCGCCCTTCCAGGGCTTCAGAAGACTATTACTCTTAGCCCCGGATGGGGCGGCTGTCGGTAGCCAGTGGGCGTAAGCCCCTGGTTCTTTATGGTTCGCAAACTGATCGACTGGGCGGTCGCGAACCCGCTCGTGGTCATGATCCTCGTGACCGCCCTCGCGGTCACCGGCGGGTACGCGTTCGCGCACGTCAACATCGAAGCCTACCCGGACCCGGCGCCGGCCATTATCGAAGTGGTGGCGCAGTACCCCGGCGCGAGCGCCGAAGAGGTCGAGCGGCAGGTGACCGTACCGCTCGAGGTCGCGCTCGCCGGGATGCCGGAGTTGGAGACCACGCGGAGCAAGTCGCTGTTCGGCCTGTCCCACGTCCGCAACCAGTTCGGCTATTCGCGCGACTACGAACAGGCCAAGCAGGACGTCCTCAACCGCCTCTCGACGGTCAACCTGCCGCCCGGCGTGACGCCGCAAATTTCGCCCGCGTCGCCGATCGGCGAAATCCTCCGGTTCACCATCTACAACCCGAAGGACGCGGCCGGGCGGCCCGTCTACTCGCTCGGCGACCTGAAGGCGATTCAGGACTACGTCGTCCAGCGCGAGTTGCTCCGCGTGCCCCGGATCGCCGGCGTCACCGGCTTCGGCGGCACCGTCAAGCGGTACGAGGTGCAGCCCGACCCGGAGAAGCTCGCGCACTACGGCGTCACCCTCGCCCAACTGCAGACCGCGCTCGGCAACTCCAACACCAACGGGAGCGGCGACAACCTCACGCAGGGGAAGCAGCGGAACGTCGTGGTGCGCTCGCTCGGCCTCATCGGCCAGGGGCAGGACCCGTACCTGCCGACGCTCGCGACCCGCGACCCGGCGAAGGCCGCGGCGCACCTCCGGGTCGAGGAGGCCCGGCGGTGCCGCGAGATCCGGCAGGTGGTCGTCGCGTCGGTGAACAACGTGCCGGTGCGCGTGGACAACCTCGTGGACGGCGGCCCGGTCCTCAACGCCGACGGCACGATCAGCCTGCGGAAGCTGTTCCTGAAGCCGGACGGCACCGCCGAGTGGGACGGCGCGGAGCGGTGGGAGGAAGGCCCGGTCCTGAACACCGACGGCACGCCCCGCGACGACGACGCGACGACCGCGATGAAAGTCGCCTGGAGCAAGGCGCTCGTTTCGCGCGGCGTGGTGATCGGCAACCAGACGCGCCAGGGCCGGGTGGGCATCAGCCGGCCGCTGCGGTCGCGCACCTGGGCGCAGTTGAGCGACCGCGAGAAGCAGCAGGTGCGCGAGCAGAAGGAGTGGTCGGCACCGCCGGACCTCGGCCCGCTGGACGAACTGCGGGCGGTGTTCGCCGGCCGCCCGCCCGAACCGGGCGATCCGGAGCGGAGCGTGTGGTGGAGCGACGACCGGCAGGTGTGGCAGGCGCGGCCCGCCGACGCGCGGCCGTGGGAGGCGCTCGCCGCCGACGAGAAGACGGCCGCGCGGACCGAACTCGCCGGCCGGCTCCCCGCGGGCGAACCGACCGGCTGGCGCTTCCACCCGACGGGCGGCGGCAAGTGGGACGGCTGGGACGACGCGCGGTGGACCGACGACGACGACGTGGTGCAGGGAGTTGTGTTGCTCCGGAAGGGGCAGGAATCGCTGCCGGCGCTCAAGGACGCGATCGCGAAGATCGACGAACTGAACCGGCCCGGCAAGCTGCCGGCGGGCATGAAGATCGTCCCGTACTACAACCGCACGGACCTCATCAACCGGACGACCGAAACGGTCAACGAGAACCTCCTCGTCGGGATGGCGCTGGTCACGGCCGTCCTGCTCATGTTCCTCGGCAACGTCCGCGCCGCGGTGATCGTCGCGATCAACATCCCGCTCGCGCTCCTGTTCGCGTTCGGCGTGCTGTACGCCCGCGGCAAGTCGGCCAACCTGCTGTCCATCGGCGCGGTCGATTTCGGCATCATCGTGGACTCGTCCGTCATCATCGTGGAGAGCATCTACCGCCACCTGAACTCCGACGAGCACGCCGAGAAGCCGCTCCGGGATCGCATCTCGGCCGCGTGCGGGGCGGTGACCAAGAGCCTGTTCTTCGCCACGGTCGTGATGGTGTGCGCGCTGCTCCCGCTGTTCACCATGAAGGGGCCGGAGGGGCAGATCTTCGGCCCGATGGCGGACACCTACGCGTTCGCGCTAGCCGGCGCGCTGGTCCTGGCCCTCACCGTGTCGCCGGTGCTGTGCCTCCTGCTCCTCGGCAACGTCGGGAAGCCGCCGTCCGACGGGTTCTGGGCGCGGGCCGTCCGCACCGCGTCGTGGTGCCTGCTGTTGCCCGTGCTTCTGGCCCCGCTGAAGTTCCTGTTCGTGCCGCGGACCGGCGAGCGGGAGAACCGCCTCGTCCGCGGGCTGAACGGGCTGTTCCTCCTTCAACTGACCGTCGCCCTCCGGCTGCGGTGGGTGGTGCTCGCGGCGTTCGCGGCCGGCGTGTGCTACACCGGCGTGGTGGTGGCGAACATGGGCCGCGAGTTCATGCCGGAGTTAGAGGAAGGGACGCTGCTGATTCGCGGGACGTTCCCGGTCAACGTGTCGCTGGACGAGGTGGCGGATCGGTCCCGGCAGTTCCGCGAGCTGCTTCGCGCGTTCCCGGAACTCGGTGCCGTCGTCCCCGCCATCGGCCGCCCGGACGACGGCACCGACCCCACCGGGTACTACAACATGGAGTCGAACATCCCGCTCCGGCCGGGGGCCGAGTGGCCGACGGTGCCCAAGTACGGCCGCCCGCGGACGAAGCCGGAGCTGGTCCGGGACCTGAGCGCGGCGCTGGCCTGCCGCTTCCCCGGCGTGGACTGGGACATCTCGCAGATCATCCGCGACAACGTGATGGAAGCGCTCTCCGGCGTGAAGGGCGAGAACTCGATCAAGGTGTTCGGCCCGGAGTTGGACGCGTTGGAGCGCACCGCCGGGCGGATCAAGGAGGAGCTGGGTTCCGTGCGGGGCGTCGAGAACCCGGGCGTGTTCCGCATCCAGGGGCAGTCGAACCTGGAGTTCCCGATCGACCGCGGCAAGTGCGCGTACTGGGCCGTGTCGGCCGCGGACGTGCAGGCGGTGATCGGCGCCGCGGTCGGCGGCCGGGCCGCGACGCAGATCCAGGAGGGCGAGAAGCAGGCCGACCTGACGGTGCGGCTCCCGCTGCGACTTCGCGCGGACGAGGCGAGTATCCGCGGCATCCCGGTGCCGGTGAGCAACACGGTGACCGGTGGCGGCCCGCCCGCGTCGGCTGGTTCGCCGTTCGGCGGGTCCGCCATCGGCACGTCCACCACCGGCTCCGCGCTCCCGCCGCCAGCCGCGACCGGCAACCCGTTCAACGCGGCCCCGGTCTGGACGACGACACCGACGCGCCGCCTCGACGACCTCATCACGCCGCTGAACGCGAACGGGCAGCCCGACCCGACCGCGTCGTTCCTGCGGCCGGGCGCGTCCACCATCTACCGCGAGCAGGGGCAGCGGCTCATCGCGATCAAGTTCGAGGTCCGCAACCGCGACCTGGCGAGTACCGTGAACGAGGCTCGCTCGGTGGTAGACCCGCTCCTGAAGCCGCCGTACCGCGCGGAGTGGAGCGGCGAGTTCAAGCAGATGCAGGAGGCCGAAAAGCGCATGGCGCGGATGTTCGCGGTGTCGATGGGGATCATCGTGTTGTGCATCTACCTGGCGTTCCGGAGCTGGCTGGACACGCTCGTGGTCCTCGCCAACGTACTCGGGGTCGGGATCGGGGGCGTGTGGGCGCTCAAAGTGGCCGGGCTGAACTTCAACATCTCCGCGGCCGTCGGGTTCATTTCCATCCTCGGCGTGGCCGTGATGAACGGGCTGATCCTCGTCTCGTCCTTCAACGCCCTGAGGCACCGGCTGCCGCTCGAAGGCGCGATCCGGGGCGGAGTGGCCGATCGCGTCCGGCCCCTCATTATGACCCTCCTGACGGCGATCCTCGGCCTGCTCCCGGCCGCCCTCTCGACCGGGATCGGGTCGCAGTCCCAGCGCCCGCTCGCCGTGGTCGTGGTCGGCGGGATGCTCGCAACGATCGTCCTCTTCAACTTCGTCCCGGTCCTCTACAGCTTCTACGGCGACCGCACGCCGCCGGAAGGCGCGGGCGATCTGGCGCACTGACGCGCAGTGTGCGCCGGCCCCGCAGCTTCCAGAATCCGCGTCTTCCGGATAAAGATCGCGACCCGCACGACCCGATCTTTCTCCGGCGGGGCCGTGCCGCGCTCGGAGAACAGTCGATGGCGAACGGGACGTGGTCGCGGAGAGTCGTTCGCCTCGCGGGTGCGGGGGCGGTCGCGCTCGGCGGCTGTCTGCACCGCCCGGCGGTGCCGAACGGCTTCCTCCCCGGCCCCAGCACTGCCCCCGACGCCCGCACGGCCGCGTTCCTCACGCCCGACGCGACCCCGAAGATGACCCCGCCCGCGCCGCCCGCCGCCGCGCCGGCGAAGGGACCGCGGCCGTTCGAGTTGCCGCCCGGACTGCCCGGCACGGACTCGCCACTCGTCCGCCTCCCGCGCTTCACGAAAGACACGCCGCCGGCCGACCGGCTGCGGATGGTCCGCGAGGCGTACCCGGAGGTGGTCCCGGCCGGCGCGCTGGAGAAGCCGCCCGGCGACCCGCTCTCGCTCGCCGACCTCCAGCAGATCGCGCGGGCGAACAGCCCCGTCCTCCGCCGCGCTTCGGCCGACGCGGGCGTCGCCTACGGGCAGATGATCCAGGCCGGACTGCACCCGAACCCGACCATCGGGTACGAGGTCGATCAGTGGCAACCGGGCAACCGCCCGACGAACAACGCCGGCCAGCAGGGCGGCTACGTCACTCAGCTCATCAAGTTCCCCGGCAAGCTCGATCTGGCGCAGGCGGTCGCGCGGTTCGACTACATCAACGCCTACGTCGCCGTCCGCCGCAGCGAAGTGGACGTGTCCACCGCCGTGCGGACCAACTACTTTCAGGTGTTGCTCGCGCGGAAGGGCATGGAAGTGACGGCGGCGCTCTCCGCGCTGGCCGACGAAGTCTACCTGATCCAGTTGAAGCAAGTCGCCGCCGGCGAGGCCGCCGGGTACGAGCCGCTTCAACTGTACGCGCAGGCGATCCAGGCGCGGAACGCGCTGGCGCTGGCGCAGGCCAACTACCGCGCGAACTGGCGGCAACTGGCCGCGGCGCTCGGCCGGCCGAATCTCCCGCAGGCGCCCCTGGCCGGGTCCGCCGACCTGCCGCCACCGGTGATCGACGCCGAGGCCGCACAGGCGCGGGTGGTCGATTCGCACACCGACATCCTCACCGCCCGCAACCGCATCCTCCAAGCGCAGACGAACCTCCGCCTCCAGCGGCTCAACCGGGTGCCGGACCTGGCGACCAACGCCGTCGTGCAGCACGACAACGCCGCCCGCAACAACCAGTTCAACCTCCAACTCGGGCTGCCGCTGCCGGTGTGGGACCGGAACCAGGGGAACATCCGCGCGGCGGAGTCCCAGATCGCGTCGAACACGGCCGCGCTGGCCGCGACCGAGAACGACCTGACGAGCCGGCTGGCCGACGCGATGGGGCGGTACGAGGCGAACCTTGTCGCGGTCGCGAACTACCGCGACAAGGTGCTGCCGGCGATGGCACAGGCGTACCAGGGGCTGATCAGCCGCTACCAGCAGGAGCCGGTCGATGTGCCCGGCGGCAAGGTCGCGTTCAACGACATCGTGACCGCTCAGCAGAACCTCGCGCAGGCGCTCCAGAGCTACCTCGCGGCCCTCACCGCCCAGTGGCAGGCCGTCGTCGATCTCGGGAGCCTGCTGCAAGTGGACGAGTTGTACTCCGGCCCGCCCGAGAAGAAGTGAGAAGCGGCCCGCCGGTCACGTGCGGCCCTGCTGTTCGCGCCCGTTCGAGCCGCGCGGTTCGAGGCGGCCCCGAACCGCGCTTCGCCAGAATCACGGGCGACCGCCACCGCTGCCACCACCGCCGCCACCCCCGCCGCCGCTCGCCACCACCTTGATGCTCGTCTGGCCCCGCAGCGCGCCGTTCAGGGTGTCCTGCACGCCGATCGTCTGAGTGCCGGTCGAGGTGAGGGTCGCTGAGAACACATGCACACCCGCGTCGGCCGCGGTGAACGTGTAGTCCACCGGCACACCGTTCGGGCCGGTGAAGTGAACTCGCCCGGTGTAGTTGGTGATCGGGTTGCCGAACGCATCCACCGCCGTCACGGTGAAGGCGAAGGCCACCCCCGCCGTCGCGCTCGACGGCACGCGGAAGGCGAAGCCCGTCATGGCCCCCGCGGAGACCATGATGTCCCGCTGGAAGTACGTCATCGCGGGGGTCACGGTGTCGGTCGCCGTGAAGGTCTGCCCGCGCGACGACTTGAACGTCACGCTGAACGTGTGGCTGCCCGCGTCGGCCGCCGTGAACGTGTAGGTCGAGAGCATCGCCACCAGGGTATCACTGCTCTTGAACGCCAGCGTCCCGCGGTAGCTCGTCGCCAGGTTGCCGTAGGCGTCGCGGGCCGTGATCGTGACGTTTTGCGCCACGCCGGCCGTGGTCGCCGCGAGCGGCGTGACCGCGATGGAGACCGCCGCGCCCGGCGTCACCACGATGCCCGTCTGACTGGACGACATCGCCGGGTTCGCCGCGTCCGCGACGGTGACGGTCTGCGTCCCGGCCCGCGTCAGCGCCACGGTGAAGGTGTGAACGCCGGCGTCGGCCGCGGTGAAGGTGTAGAACCCGCCGACCGTCGGGTCGCTGCTGGAGACGCGCATCGTCCCGGTGTACACGGTCGAGACGTTCCCGAAGGCGTCGTACACCGTCACCTGCATCGACTGGACCGTGCCGGCGACGGCGTTGGTCACCGGCGTGACGGTGAAGCGGACGCCTTGCCCCGGCGTCACCAGCACCGACTCCGTGGCCGTCAGGCCGCCGGCGTCCGTCGCGGTGATGGTCTGCGTGCCGAGCGTCCGCGGCGTCAGGGTGAAGAAGCCGACG
>JAYUBA010001305.1:0-3373 GCA_043741075.1 Frigoriglobus sp. | reverse complement strand
CAAAGGTTACCCCTCACCCGTCGGCGAAGCGCCGCCACCCACTCCCGCAAGGGGAGGGGGCAAAACCGATCAATGCGCCACCGCGGGCGCGGGCGCCGCCAGGGCGGGCGCGCCGATCTCGGCGAATTCCAGGAAGTCGCGCCACCCGCGGTACCAGTCGCGCGACGTGGCGGCGGTCGGCAGTTGGGCGGCCCGCGGCGCGTACGCGCGGAAGTCGCCGTCGCGGAACGTCCAGATCGTCTGCGAGTCCGGGTCGAGCAGCGCCAGATACACCCACCCGTTGCGGGTCATGTCGTTCACCGTCTTCCCGACCGGCGTGTCCTGCTTCATGATCGCGCGCATCTTGTCGGGCGTCGTCTCGCACACGATCAGCAGGCGGACCGGCTCGTGGATCTCGACCATCTGCCACGGCAGCCCGGTGCGCAGGTCGCTCGCCGCCCCGTCCATCACGCCGAGCAGCGACGTGATGTTGTGCGGCAGCTTGGTGCCGCTCCCGTAGCCGGGGTTGTCGGTGTGCGAGAAGTAATACTCCAGGTTGATGCCGCCGCACACCGGGAAAACGGCCGCGAGCGTGCGCGTCAGGATCGCGGAGTCCGCGGTGTCCTGCGTCGGGTCGTAGGACGTGAGGAACGAGCGGCGGTCGTAGAACAGCCCGCGGGTGCGCTCGCGGCGCCCCACGACGCACAGCGCGTTGGTCGCGTGGCCCCACTCCGGCCGCACCTGCGCGAGGTCTTCCGCACGGTTGTCCATGTGGTGCCTCGCCTGCTCCTCGGTGACCGTCAGCGCGGCCGACTCGAACCGCCGGCACCGCTCGTGCGCGTTCCGCCCGATGGCCGCATCGACGGACGCGCACGCCGCCGCGAACTCCGCCCGGTGCGACTCCGGCACGCGGTCGGCGTCGAAGAACTTGACGTACTCGTTGCAGGTGTTGTGCAGCCCGCCCACGAACACCGTGTCGGCCGGCACCACCAGCCCGCGCCCGGCCAGCCCGGCGCGCACCCGCGGGTCGTTCAGAATCTGGGCGATGGCGCGGCCGTTCGGCCCGCCGACCGACCCGCCGCACGCGCCGCAGTCGTGCGCCGACTCGTGCGGGTTGTTCATGCTGTGCGACCCGTGCCCGATGGTCAGCACGATCCGCGAGAAGTCGCGCGTCAGCCCCACGTCGCGCAGCACCCTCTCGGCGATGGTCGTCATCTCCTCGACGCTGAACCCGACGGCCCCGCACTGCGGGCCGGGGTCCGCCGCGGTGCGCTCCAGCCGCAGCCGCGTCCGCCCGCCGCGGAGCATGCCCTCCACCTTGTGCTTGAGGTGCGCCGTCTGCCGCGGGAACAGCACGCGCGACACCAGCGGCACCGCCGCCAGCACGCCCACGCCGGCCGCGAACACCGACCCGACGACGGCCGTCCGCGACACCACGTGCGCCGCGTGCGACAGCCGGCCGAACGCGCGGTGGACCCACCGCGTCCGCTTGTGCGTGTGCTCCGCGCCCGCGTCCGGCTCCTCTTCGACCCAGTGCTTCGGCGTGACGACCACCGGGCACAGCGGGACGTGGTGCGCCTCGGCCGCGCCGCGGTAGTACATGGCGATGCCGTAGAACCCGGCGACGCCGAACGTCTCGCAGTCCGGCGCGACCTCTTCCAGGTGGCGGCGGAACGACTCCTCCCGCTCGTCCAGGCAGGTGAGCGCCTGGAACCGCGGCGCCCGCGCGGGGCGGCGGTCGTGCAGCGCGAGCGCGTCTAAACATTGGGCCATGAACCGCGATTCGTAGGCCAGGTGGAACACGCGCCGCCGCTCGATGTCGTCGAACCGCTCGACCTCGGCGACGAGCGCGCGCCAGTCGTCCGGGGTGCGGCGGTGCAGTTCCTCCGGGGTCCAGCCGAACAACTGCGCGAGCTGGAACACCGGGAACCCGCGCTCCTCGGCCCGCGGCGCGGCCGGCGGCTTCGCCCGCTTCCGCAGGTCGGCGCGCAGCCCCGCGAGCGGCCCGGTGTAGCCGACGTGCTCGCGCGCCGCGGCGGCTACCGCGAACCGGTCGAGGACGAGGCGCACCGCGACGAACTCGATGAGGCTCCCGGCCGGGATCGGGAGCGCCACCCGGTCGCCGCGCTCTTCGACGTGGTGAATCATTCCGCCCCAGCCGCGCAGCGCGAGCATCACGCGGGACAGGTACTCGTCCCATTCCGCCTCCGGGACGCCCAGCGCGGCGAGCGCGTCGGCGGCCACCTGCGCCGGGTCCGCGTGCGCGTCCTGGAGCCGGCCGAGTTCTTCCGCCAGACCGTGCGTCCACGCGTCCGGCGACCCGGCCGCGCGCCGGTAGAGCGTGCAGAACGCGTGGAAGAACCCCTTCTCGCGGTCCGGCAGCGGCCAGTGCGCAATGCCCTGATCGAGGAACGCGGCGCAGAACCGGATGAGCAGGTCGTTCACCGCGAGGTCGGCGTCGAACCCGGTCGCGGCCAGGAGCAGGTCGCGGTGGCGGACCGGGAGTTCCGCGGGCGGCGGCGGCGGCGCGTGCGCGACCCCGTCCCGGCACGCGGACCACAGCAGTTCGAGCGCGAACGCTTCCCAGTCGGACTCGGTCCAGCGCTCGATCTCGGTCTCGGTGAACCGGGCGAGGGGGCGGCGCACCCACGCCGGGGCGGAGCCGTTGAGCGCCCGCACGTCCCGCATCACCCAGCGCCGCGTTTCGGCGACCAGCCGGAGCCGGGCCTCGTTCGACGTTTCGGCCCGCACCTTCTTGAGCGCGTCCGTTTCCGCCATGAACCACGCCAGCTCGTCCGCCGGGGCGGTGACGACGGGCGATTCCAGCATCGCGAGCCGCAGTTCCGACCGCGAGCACAGCCCGCCCACGGGTTCGCCGCCACCGGCGCCCAGGTCGTCGGCCAGCACCGCGCGGAGTTCGGGCAGTCGGATGCGCCCGCGGCCGAGCGCCGCGCGGTATCGTTCCTCCGGCAGGTACGGCTGGCACCCGAACACTTCGCCCCCGCGGCGCACGGCCTGCTCGAAGGTGAGGTGCTCGAACGCGTGCAGGGTGTTGTGGTGAATGAAGACGGTGATCGGCCCCTGCGCCGGCAGCAGGTGCGCGGCGTGCTCCACCGCGTGCCGCAGTCGGTCGGTCGCCCCGCCGTGGTCGGTCGGGTGGAAAGCGGTCGGCGCGTCCGGTTCTTTTGGCGGCACGGCGGAACCCATTGAGGGAACCAGTTGTTAAGGTGAACAGAAGGAATCGCTAGAGCAACCACCGTGCCGGTCGCGTTCCGCCTTGCGGTGCGGGGCCGCGGGGGAATGCGACCGGCCGCGGTGGCGGGCGGCGAGTCAGTGTGGTCGCGGGGCGACCACCGATGTGCAGGTCGCTCGGAACCAGGGTCTCACGACCCTG
>JAYUBA010001304.1:0-3378 GCA_043741075.1 Frigoriglobus sp. | reverse complement strand
GGGAGGTTTGGAAACGGACCCAAACTCGAATTACCCGTGTTTTCGGCCCCTTCCCAGAGGCGGTTCAGCCAACAGATCAAGGAACCCGCGCTGTAGTGATAGTATCCGCCCACTTATCCGAGTGCCAAGCTTTTCATCGGCGACATCGACCTTGGTACTTGCCCCGCCGCAGTTCAATTTGCTATTCCTGTTTAGCTAAAGCTCTACGACTACAACAGGCCCACCACCCCGCTCGGAGGCCGCGAATGTCCGAACCGACCCAGCCCTACACCGCTATCCAGCTTCCCATGATGCCGAAGGACACCAACCGGCACGGGACCATCTTCGGCGGCGTGCTGCTGTCGTACATCGACCTCGCCGGGGCCATCGCCGCCCAGCGCGAGCTGCAACTCCGCGGCGGCAACCCGAAGGCCGCGTTCGTCACCGTCGCTATCAACCGCGTCGAGTTCAAGCGGCCGGTGCTGGTCGGCGACGTGGTCCGGTTCGAGACCACCATCACCCGCGTCGGCCGCACGTCGATCACGGTCCGCATCGACGTTCAAGCGGAGCGCGGCGCGGAGACGATCCATGTGACCGAGGCCGAGGGCGTGTTCGTCGGCGTCGATCTGTCCACGTCCGACCGCAAGCCGGTGCCGCTGTTCCCGGAAGGATGACAACTCCCGGCCGGTCGCGGCGCGCCGGGTAGGCTTGTTTCGCGCCGTCCGGCCGGCTATACCAACCGCTGCTTGCGCCACGCGCCGCGTCCCGAGGCTGTCATGAGTTTTTCCTCCGCGCACCTGTACTTCGACGACCTGGAAGTCGGCAACGAGTGGACCTCCGGCGGGCGCACCGTCACCGAGGCGGACATCGTCAACTTCGCCGGGTTCAGCGGCGACTTCAACCCGATCCACATCGACCACGAGTACGCCAAGACCACCCCGTTCCGCCGGCCCATCGCGCACGGGTTCGCGGTGTTCTGCATGGCCAGCGGCATGGGCATCTCGGCACCCGCCGTGCGCACCATGGCGATGCTCCGCGTCACCCTGTGGAACTTCACCCTGCCGGTGTTCGCCGGGGACACCGTGCGGAGCGTGAGCCGGGTGAAGGAGAAGACCGTCCGCGGGCGCGGGCGCCGCGGCGAGATCGTCTGGTACCGGGCCGTCATCAACCAGGACGGCAAGGTGGTTCAGGACGGCGAGGTGGTGACGCTCGTCGAGTGCCGCCCGCCGGTCCGCGAGGCCGCGCTGTCGGCCCCGGACGCCGCCACCGCGTCCGCCCCGCCGAGCAGCAACGGCTCGGTTTGACACCACATATAAAGACGGTTCACCGCTGAGAACACAGAGACCGCAGAGAAGCGACCGTTCCCCGAACCTCGTTCTTCTCCGCGTCCTCTGTGTTCTCTGCGGTGAATCATTCCTCTGAGTCTGCCCCTGCCATGACCGTTCGCACCCGCTTCGCCCCCAGCCCGACGGGCTATCTCCACATCGGGGGCGTCCGCACCGCCCTCTTCAACTGGCTGTACGCGCGCCGGCACGGCGGGACGTTCATCCTCCGCATCGACGACACCGACGCCGCCCGCAACCGGACCGAGGCCGTGAAGCCCATCCTCGACGGCTTCGACTGGCTCGGCCTCGACTGGGACGAAGGCCCGACGAGGGACGCGAGCGGCGACAGCTTCGGCCCGCACAAGCCGTACTTCCAGGGCCAGCGGAACGACAAGTACGTTGCCGCCGCGATGCAACTCATGGCCGCGGGGCACGCGTACCCGGACTACACCACCGCGGCCGAGCAGGACGGCCGCCGCGACCTCGCGCAGCGGTTGAAGAAGGCGTACGTCCACCGCGGCAGCAACCGCGACGTGCCGCCGGAGGAGAACCTGCGACTCTATAAGGAGAAGCCCGCCCCGATTCTGCTGAAGGTGCCCGAAGGCGAGAAGGTCGTCTTCGAGGACCACGTCCGCGGGCGCGTGGAGGTGGGCACCGACACGATCCGCGACCCCGCCCTTCTCCGCGCGCCGAACGCCGACGGCGTGTGCGGCGCGCTGTACGCCTTCGCCACCGTGGTGGACGAGGTCGACTTCGGCATCACGCACGTCATCCGCGCCGAGGAGCATTTGTCGAACACCCCGGTGCAGGTGCTCATCTACCGGGCGCTCGGTGCGCGGGTGCCGGAGTTCGCGCACATCCCGCTCGTCAATTACAAGAGCGAGAAGATGAGCAAGCGGAAGGTTCCTCCTCTCGGGGCCGACGAGATCGCGAAGTTGAAGGCGTGCGGATGGACCGATGAGGAGATCAAGGCACGCGACGACCTGAACATTACTGCCGTCGCGTACTACCGCGCGCTGGGCTACCTGCCGGCCGCGCTCATCAACTACCTCGTGCGGCTCGGCTGGTCGCTCAACGACACCGACGAGTTCATTCCGCTCGACGTGGTGCTGAAGAACTTCGACCTGGACCGCGTGACGAAGGCGTCCGGCAACTTCGACGAGAAGAAGCTGTTCTGGCTCCAGGGCGAGTACATGAAGTTGCTCGCACCGGCGCAGAAGCTGGAGGGCGCGATTCCGTACCTGCTGCGGTCGAAGCTGGTGAGCGCCCCGATCCCGGACGCGACGCGCGCCCTCCTCTTGAAGATCGCGGAGGCCGCCGGAGATCGCATCAAGCTGTTCTCCGACTTCGTGTTCTACGCCGCGCCGATCTTGAAGGACGCGCCGGAGTTCAACCCGAAGGCGGTGGCCGACAAGCTCGCGAAGCCGGGCGTCGGCGACCGGCTCCGCGGGTTCGCGGACGACCTCCGCGCGCTGGAGCCGTTCGACCCGCCGACGGTCCTCGCGGCGTTCATGGGGTACGCGGCGAAGGTGGGCGTGAAGCCGCGCGACCTCGACGGGGCGGTCCGGGTCGCGCTGACCGGCGAGACCACCGGCTTCGGCCTGCCGGAGACGATGGCCCTGCTCGGCCGCGACAAGGTGCTGGCGCGGCTGGAGGCGGCGCTCAAACTGGCCTGATGCTCCAAGCCCTGCGACGGCCGTCGCGGGGCTTGCGGCTTGGAGTCCCCACATGCCCCGCGAATTCGACCTCATCGGCCTCGGCAACTCGCTGGTCGATATCCTCCTCGAACTGACCGACGCGGAGTTCGACCGGCTCGCGTTCGAGAAGGGCACGATGCGGCTCACCGAACACGACGACCAGCAGACGTTGCTGAAGGCGTTCGGGGGCCACGAGCCGCGGCTCGTCAGCGGCGGGAGCGTGGCGAACTCCGTCATCGCGTGCTCGCAACTCGGCGGCCGGGGCGCGTTCGTCGGGTGCGTCGGCGACGACCGGTACGGCCTACACTACGCGTCCGAGTTCGCCGAACTCGACATCGACTTCGCCAACCCGCCGCTCGTCGGCGAGACCACCGGCA
>JAYUBA010001303.1:0-3381 GCA_043741075.1 Frigoriglobus sp. | reverse complement strand
GACAAGCACCTTCTCTTCGCCCCGGAGGGCCGTCGTCCGTAGCACAGGGCGGAAGCCCTGTGACCAACGTCCGCGTAACTCCAGTGAGCACCACCATGCCCTCCGACATCCTCGACACGCCCGACTCCGCGTACCAGATCGTCACCACCGCGAAGGGGCCGGCCGGCTCCCTCCCGCTCACCGACGACCTCCTGCGCCACGCGCCCAGCGGCGACCTGTTCGGCTGGACGCAGAACGTCGGCATGGGGTGGAACCCGGCGCTGCTCGGCGGGAAAGAGTTCACCATCATCAGCACGCACGGCGGGCTGCGCGCCGAAGACGGCACGCCCATCGCGCTCGGCTTCCACTCCGGGCACTGGGAGGTCGGGCTGCTGGTGAAGGCCGCGGCGGAGGAGTTCGCGCGGCTGCGGTGCCTGCCGTTCGCCGGCGCGGTGACCGACCCGTGCGACGGCCGCACGCAGGGCACCGTCGGCATGTTCGACAGCCTGCCGTACCGCAACGACTCGTCGCTGGTGATGCGGCGGCTGATGCGCAGCCACCCGACGCGCGCCGGGGTGATGGGCGTCGCGACGTGCGACAAAGGCTTGCCCGCCATGATGATGGCGCTGGCGTCGCAGCACCACCACCCGACGATCCTCGTGCCCGGCGGGGTGATGCTCGCGGGCGAGGCGGACCACGAAGACACGGGGAAGGTGCAGTCGATCGGCGCGCGGTACGTTCAAGGCGAGATCACCCTGGAGCAGGCCGCCGAAGCCGGGTGCCACGCGTGTGCCAGCCCCGGCGGCGGGTGCCAGTTCCTCGGCACCGCGGCCACGTCGCAGGTGATCGCCGAGGCGCTCGGGTTCACGCTCCCGCACGCGGCGCTCGCGCCGTCCGGTCAGCCGATCTGGCTGGACACGGCGCGGCGGTCGGCGCGGGCGCTGTTCGAGATGTCGAACCGCGGCATCCGCACCCCGGACATCCTGACGGAAGGGGCGTTCAAGAACGCGCTCGCGGTGTTCGCGGCGTTCGGCGGCAGCACGAACCTGCTGCTGCACACGCCGGCGATCGCCTTCCACGCCGGCATCAAGCGGCCCACGATCGACGACTGGACGTACTTCAACCGCAAAGTGCCGCGACTGGTGGACGCGCTGCCGAACGGCCCGATGAACCACCCGACGATGCGGGTGTTCCTCGCGGGCGGCGTGCCGGAGGTGATGCTCCACCTGCGCGAACTCGGCCTGCTCCAACTCGACGTGCTCACTGTATCTGGCGAAACGCTCGGCACGGTGCTCGACTGGTGGGCGAAGTCCGAACGCCGCTCGCGGCTTCGCGAGTTGCTCCAGACTCGTGACAAGGTCGATCCGGACACGGTCATCATGTCGCCGGAGTCGGCCCGCAAGCGCGGGCTGACGAGCACGGTGACGTTCCCGGTGGGCAACCTCGCCCCGGACGGGTGTGTCATCAAATCGACCGCCATCGACCCGTCGGTGGTGGACGCGGACGGCGTGTACCGGAAGCTCGGCCCGGCGAAGGTGTTCATCACGGAGCGCGCCGCGATCAAGGCGATCAAGGGCGAGGGCGACCGCAAGGTGGTGCCGGGCGACGTGCTGGTGCTGTGCAGTCGCGGCCCGATGGGCAGCGGGATGGAGGAAACCTATCAGGTGACATCGGCATTGAAGTACCTGAAGTGGGGGAAGCAGGTGGCGGTGATTACCGACGCGCGGTTCAGCGGCGTGAGCACGGGCGCGTGCATCGGGCACGTTTCACCGGAGGCGCTGGCGGGCGGGCCGCTCGGCAAGGTCCGCGACGGCGACCTGATCCGCATCGTAATCGACCGCATCAAGTTGGAAGGCACGGTCGATCTGGTGGGCGACGCGACCGGCGACCACGGCCCGCTGTGGGGCAGCGCGGAACTGGCGGCGCGCGCCCCGCGGCCGGACCTCGCCCCGGACCCGGCGCTGCCCGCGGACACCCGCCTGTGGGCGGCACTTCAGCACGCGAGCGGCGGCGTGTGGGGCGGGTGCGTGTACGACCCGGACGCGATCATCGCGAAGCTCGCGGGGAGGTGAGCGGTGACCGAAGCGGAGTGGTTCACCACGGCCGGACCGGACGCGATGCAGCAGCATATGTTGCGGTCGCACGTTCCGATCCGCCGCTTCCAGTTGTTCGTGGTGGCGTGCGGCGACACGATCTGGGACCAAATGGACTTTGAAACGCGAACCGCTTACGAAGCGCTGCGTCATACTGCGGAGGGGACGGACAACCGCAAGCACAAGAAGCGCCTCAGGGAGTGCCTACCGCTGGAGGATTGGCTGGCCTTGATCATCCGTGCGAGCGGGCATGCGCGCGTGGTCCACGACGCGATGACCGCCCGCGCACGCGATGTCTTCGGGAACCCGTTCCGCCCGGTTGCGTTCTCCCCATCGTGGCGCACGGACACCGCGGTGTCACTCGCCCGCGCCATGTACGACGCGCGCGAGTTTAGCGCGATGCCGATCCTCGCGGACGCGCTCCAGGACGCCGGCTGCGACAGCGACGCCATCCTCAACCACTGCCGCGACGCGACTCAGGTTCACGTCCGCGGGTGCTGGGTGGTGGACCTTGTGCTGGGAAAAGCGTGACTGTTCTTTGGACCGAAGGTCCGGCCTCCCTCAGCCCAGGCCAACGGCCTGGGTCACCGATTGAGGGAGCGCGGTCCTTCGGACCTTCCACGTCATGACGGGCGCGGCGCCGTGAATCGCACACTTCCCGCTCACGGTTGCCTCCTCCGCCCATCTGCGGTAGCCTCACTACACCTGCTGTCCTCTCGCCTCCGGAGCACGTCCCCATGTCCCGCTTCCTGCTCGCGCTGCCGCTCCTCGCACTCGCCGCGGTCATCGTCTTTTCCCCACACGAGCAAAGGGCCACGGCCCAGCCCAAGGCCAAAGCGGACGGCGACGCGGAAGCACTCGCGCAGGTGCAACTCGCCGAGAAGGGCATGAAGGTCGATGTGTGGGCCGCGGCGCCCATGATGATGAACCCCGTCAGCTTCTGCTTCGATGAGAAGGGGCGGATGTTTGTCGCGGAGACGACGCGGTTCGAGAAGGGCGTCCCCGACACCCGCGGGCACATGAACTGGCTCGACGAAGACCTCGCCAACCGCAGCATCGACGACCTGCTCGCCATGTACAAGAAGCACAAGTACGAGGGCTTCGAGAAGTACGAGGATCAGGTGCGCATCGTGTGGGACAGCACCGGGAGCGGGAAGGCCGACAAGAGCGAAGTCTTTGCCGGCGGCTTCAATCGCCCGCAGGACGGACTCGCGGCCGGGGTGCTCGCCCGCAAGGGACAGGTGTACCTCACCTGCATCCCCGACCTGTATGTGCTGAAGGACACCAAGGGCACGAACAAGGCCGACGA
>JAYUBA010001302.1:0-3382 GCA_043741075.1 Frigoriglobus sp. | reverse complement strand
CGGCGCGGGCGAGTTTGCTGGCCCCGGTGAGGAGCTTCTGGCGCGCGTCGTCGGCGTAGGAAATCTGCTTGGCTGACATCGTTGTCTATCCGCTTAGAGGAAGCGTTACGGGATAGCTGGAAGTCGCTCCCATGCAAGGCTCGTGCCGCGGAACGGCCGTGCCACAACCGGCTACAGGCGAAGGAGTTGGCGAAACGGCGAGAAAGGCGGTCGCGGCTCGTGGTGCCAGAGTGGCAGGGAGTGCGCGCGAGGGGAAAGGCGAAATGGCAGGCGGACTACGGACGCTTCAACTCCGGCGGTGGACCGACTGGTGTCGCGGGAAGAAACCACACCCGGACCGCAACGTTGCCATACGCCAGCGAGCCGAATGGCTCGGCACGGAATCGTCCGTCCGCGCTGGTGATTGCTCCTTCCGTGCCCTTCGCAGGTGCTCCTTCGGTCTCGGTCGGACTTCCGTCGCGGAGGGACCACGCAAGCAGGTCGCCGGACTTGTCCCAGGCGAACACACGACTCCCGTCCGCGGCGAATGCGACCGAGGTCACCGGCGCGCGGTGGCCCTTCAGGTCGGCGTATTCGGGCCGCCGCAAAGATTCCCAAATGCGGATCGACCCGTCCTTCCCGCCGCTGACCAGTTGCTTGCCGTCCGGCGACAGGGCGAGCGCCTTCACGTCGCCGTTCGCATGACCGGGGAGTGCCAGCATCTCCTGGAACAGTTCCGGATCCCAAACGCGGACCGAGCCGTCGGAGCAGCCGGCGAACAGGCGTGTACCGTCCGGCGAAAACCGCAGGCGGTCGAGGTGTCCCGCGCGCACCCGCGTCTTGTGCAGTAGCTTGCCTGTCTTGAAGTTCCAGATGATGAGTTCATCGCCCTGACAACTGCTGGCCATGCGCGTGCCGTCGCGGCTGAACGCCACCGACCGGACGCGACCGCGGTGACCACTCAACGTGCGGTCGAGCGTGTGGTCGGCGGTGTTCCAGAACTTGATGACTCCGCCGGACGGGTTGTAGGTGCCGGTGACCAACCGGCCGTCCGGGGCGAAGGTTAGGGAGTCGGTTTGCTCGGCTTGTTCGCTTTTGTGCGTCTTCTCGACTGTGAAGCGTGCCAGATGATTGCCCGTCTCCACCTCCCACACCCAGACATCGGCGGGGCCTCTCTCCACGGTTGGGCCGTGCCCCGTGGGAGCCGCGTACAGCCGCTTCCCGTCCGGGGAGAAGGCAAGGTGGAAGACGACGGACTTGTGCCCGCGGAAGGCGCGGACCAGTTCACCGGTCTTGGCGTCCCACAGTTTCACATCCTCTCCGCAAGTCGCGATCCGCGTTCCGTCCGGGCTGTAGGCGATGTCGTTGATCGGAGCGATGTAACGATCCTGGCGGGTTTGCACCTTCCAACTCTTGATCGGACTGCGGCCGTCGATGTCCCAGACCGAGAGCATCTGATCCTGACCCCCGGTGACGAACGTCTTGCCGTCCGGCGAGAAGGCGGCAGCGTGCAAGGGGGATTTGCCCGCCGACAGGGTGGGTACGCCCGGATCGCGGTCGGCCTCCCATACGTGGATGTCGCCGCCGTAGTCTTCGGTGGCAAGCCGCCGTCCGTCCGGGCTGAACCGGACCCGGTAGACCGGGCTGGTGTGTCCGTAGTAACTCCGGAGCAGTTTCCCACTGTCGTAGTCCCACACCCGCACGCGGCCGTCTTGTTCGCCGGTGGCAAAGGTCTTTCCGTCCGCGGTGATGTCCAGCTCGTTCACTTGGGCTTCTGGGAGGGGAAGCGTCCGCGTCACTTTCTTGTCGGCAATGCTCCAGAGCATCAAGGCGGCTTTGTTGTCGGGGTAAGTGATGGCGAGCAGTCCCTTGCCGTCGGGCGTGAACCAAATCTTGCTCGTGTGCCCGCCGAAGTCCACGAGCGTTTCGGTGTCGGTACCCAGATTCCAGAGCCGTACTGTCTGGTCCGCGGCGGCGCTCACCACGTGTGTGCCGGCCGGGCTGAACCGGACCACGGAGATCGCCTTCTTGTAGAGGCTCAGTTTGCGGGCGAGTACGTCCTTCTCCACATCCCATAGTTTCACCTGCTGGACGTATTCCAGTCCGCCCACGTTGGGGGCGTAGGCGATGAACTTGCGATCCGGGCTGAAGCAGACATGGCTAATGGGGTTGACCCGCTTCGGGGGGGTCGGATTTCCGACCGACGCGCCGAGGAATTCGCCGGTGCGAAGATTCCACCGCTGAACAACCAGGTCCGGCCGCACCCCGAGCAGTTCGTCTTTGCCAAGCCCGAGAGTCAGGGTTGTGAACTCGTCTCCAGGGGCGGCGGTCATCACCGTCTCCGCCCCGGTGCCCAGGTTCAGAACGCGTACAGAGTTTGTGCGGCCTTCGCGAGTGCGGGTTGCCCAACTCGCCAGCAGCAACGCCCCGTCACCCGAGAAGCAGAAGCCATTCGTCATCCCTCTCATCTGGAACGACCGGGCAGGCGTGACGCGAGTCCACAGGTGGTCGTACTCCCAGCCGCGAAGGTGCCACTGGCAGTCGTTGAGCAGGCTCTTGGCCAGCCGGATATTCCCCGAAGAAGTGGCGTCCAGAGTTTGCTGCAACTGGGTCGCGATCAACAGCCCTTCGGCCCGTGCCGTCTGCGCTTCGGTCCGTGCCGTCTGCGCTTCGGCCCGTGCCGTCTGCGCTTCGGCCCGAACCGTCTGCGCTTGCGCCGTTTGCTTGGCCCGGCCTTCGGCCTCCCTGGCCGCGGCTTCACCGTCGGCCCGCTTCTGCTCCCGGAACTTGGCTTCCTCTTCGGCCAGTTTCGCCGTCTCCTCATCCTGCCGCGCCCGATCCGCCCGCACCATCCCGAGACTCGTGCCGATCACCCCGGCTACGAGTACGGTCCCCAGTAGACCGGCCCCGATCCACTGCACGCGCAGACGTTTGCGTTGTTCCGCCTCGCGTACCAGCGCCTCGGCCGCCTCCGTCTCGACCCGCCGCAGACGCTGCGCGACCCCGGCGCGATACGCCGCGACGTGGACCGCGACGGCTTGCGAATTGGCCGGGCGATCGTCGCGTTCCGCCGAGAGGCAGCGCTTGCACAGCGCGATCAGGTCCGGTTCCGCCCCGCACGAATCGATCCGGGTGAAGGCGTCGTCCAGGTTCGCGATGGCCGCGAGTTGTCGCGTAGATTCGGCATCCGTTCCGATGTAGGGCGGCTTCCCCGTGAGGATGACGCACAGCACTCCGCCGAGGCTGAACACGTCCGACCTCGTGTCGATCTGATCGACCGCCCCAATTGCCTGCTCGCGCGGCATGTACGCGGGCGTACCGAAGATGCTTCCCGGGCGCGTCTCGTCGCTCTCGTCGCGCGAAGGCCGAATGTCGGTCGCCGCGCCCGTCTCCGCTTGAGGAG
>JAYUBA010001301.1:0-3392 GCA_043741075.1 Frigoriglobus sp. | reverse complement strand
GCGCGAAAGTGCTTCGCATACTACTCGTAGCCCGGCACCCCTCACCCGTCGGCGAAGCGCCGCCACCCTCTCCCGCAAGGGGAGAGGGCCAAACGACGAACCCGGCTTCCGCCGGGTTCGCGCGTTTCAGACTCTCTTCTTGACTTACATCGGCGTCGGGGCGCTAAGCGGCGGGTTGGTCCGGTTGTAGCCGCCGGAGCGGTGCAGCACCGACCACGCCTCGGTCCCGCGGCTGTCGGCGTCCACCGTGACCAGGAACCGGCCCCCGTGGACCTCGTTCTCGTAATACTTCGCCTCGTCCTCCGGGATGCCCATGCCCACGAGCGCGCCGACCACGCTCAGAACCGCCGCCCCGCCGACCGCGTTCAGCAAGAGCGTGCCCAGCGTACCGATCGCCAGCACCGGGCCGATCACCGGGATTGTACCGGCCAGCACGCCCAGACCGACCAGCGCACCGGCACCCGCGCCGACCACCGCCCCGGCCGCCGCGCCCTCTTCGGCCAGCGTTTCCCCGCCCTTCTCGGCGACCATGTGCCCCTGTGCGTCACGCGCGACCATGCCGATGCGGTCGTCCGAAAAGCCCGCGGTGCGCAGGTCGCGGATCGCCGCTTCGGCCTCCGGGCGGGTGTAGAACACGCCGACGACGTTGGAAGTGCCCGTCTTCATGGCTACTCCTCTTCGATGTGTATGGGGCCACGCTTACGGCCGGGCCGGTGCCGAGTTTCCGACACCGGTGGGGTTGCACACCGGGTGCCGAACGGCAACGAAATCGAAAAAGTGGAGACGAGCGTTCCGGCCCACTTACCGGTGGGCGTAGGCGAAGCGGACGAGGCCGAAGGCCAGCGCGAAGCAGAACCCGCGCCAGAAGTGGTGTCGCGGGCTTTGTCCGCGGGCGGACCAGATGTACGCCGCGACGAGGTACGACACTCCGCCCGCGACGAGCGGCGCGGCGACGAGGTTCGCCAGGCGCAGGCCGAGGGTCGCGAGGATGAGCTTCGGAGCGAAGACGAGGCTGAGACCGCCGCAGATGCCGCCGAACACCGCGAACGCGGCCAGCCACCCGCACCCGTCGTTGTCTTCCACCTGCCCGTGCTCGCCCTTGGTGCGGCGCGACTCGGTGGCGAAGTCGAACCCGAGGCTGCCGAAGATTTGCAGCCCGACTTCGAGGACGAGTTGGATCAGCAGGGCGACGACCTCTTCCATGCGAACCTCAGTAGGGTGGGCACTGCCCACCACGCCCTCGCGCGGCAGAGGGTAAAGAGAAGAGGTGGGCACTGCCCATCCTACGCGGGTTTCGACGGCATCAGCACGCGCTCGATGAAGGTCGTGTCCACCTTGCCGTCGATGAACGCGGGCGTGTCGAAGATCGTCTTCAGGATCGGGATCGTCGTCTGGATGCCCTCGACGACGAACTCGCGCAGGCACCGCCGCATCACCGCGAACGCCTCCGCCCGCGTCGGCTGGTGGACGATCAGCTTCGCCACCATGCTATCGTAGTTGGACGGCACGCGGTAGCCGGCGCAGACGTGCGAGTCGAGCCGCACGCCCGGCCCGCCGGGGGGTCGCCACGTCTTCACCACGCCGGGGCTGGGGCGGAAGTCGTGCGCCGGGTCTTCGGCGTTGATGCGCACCTCCATCGCGCACCCGCGCTGCTGAATCTCCTTCTGGGTGTACCGCAGCTTTTCACCGGCCGCGACGCGGATCTGCTCGCGGATGAGATCGACGCCCGTCACCAGTTCCGTGACCGGGTGTTCCACCTGGATGCGGGCGTTCACCTCGATGAAGTAGTAGTTGTTCTGCTGGTCCACGAGGAACTCGCAGGTGCCGGCGTTGTAGTACTTGGCCTCCTTCGCGAGCCGGACGGCCGCGGCACATATCTCCTGCCGCACCTTGTCCGGCAGGTTCGGCGACGGCGACTCCTCCACTAACTTCTGGTGCCGCCGCTGGAGGGAGCAGTCACGTTCGTAGAGGTGAATGACGTTGCCGTGTGTGTCGCCGAGGAGTTGGACCTCGACGTGCCGCGGGCGGTCGAGGTACTTCTCCAGGAACACGCTCCCGTCCTTGAACGCGGCCTCCGCCTCGGCCTTCGCCGCGGCCAGCCCGACGACGAGCGAGTCGTCGTCGCGGGCGACGCGCATGCCGCGGCCCCCGCCCCCGGCCGACGCCTTCACCAGCACCGGGTAGCCGACCTTGTGGGCGAACTTCCGCGCCTCCTCGTCGGAGTGAACCAGCCCGTCGCTGCCGGGCACGGTGGGCACCTTCACGGCCCGCGCCACCGTCTTCGACTTGTCCTTGTTGCCGAGCTTGTCCATCGCTTCCACGGAGGGACCGATGAACTCGATGCCCGACGCCCGGCACTGCTCCGCGAACTTGCTGTTCTCGGACAGGAACCCGTAGCCGGGGTGAATGGCCTGCGCCCCGCTCACTTCGGCGGCGGCGATGATGCGCGGGATCTTGAGGTAGCTCTCCGCGGACGCGGCCGGGCCGATGCAGATGGTCTGGTCGGCGTGGTCGAGCCACGGCGCGCCGCGGTCGGCCTCGGAGTACACCGCGACCGCCTCGATGCCGAGGTCGTGGCACGCGCGGATCACCCGCTGCGCGATCTCCCCGCGGTTGGCGATAAGGATTTTGTTGAACATGGCCGTTCGTCGAAGGTCGTAAAGTTGAAGGCCGTAAAGTCGTTCGTCGTTCAGGTCTTAGACTTTACGACTTTCGACCTGATGACTTTCGACGGGGCGTTAAGAGGGATCGACCCGGAACAGCACCTGGTTGAACTCGACCGGGTCGCCGTCCTTCACGCACACCTCGGCGACGGTACCGGTGCAGTCGGCGGTGATCTCGTTGAACAGTTTCATCGCCTCGAGTTTGCACACCACCGTCTTGGGCACGACCTTGCTCCCGACGGTCACGTACTCGGGCTTCTTCGGGTCCGGCTTGGGGTAGTACGTGCCGACCATCGGCGACTTGATCTCGACGAGGTTCTTGGCGGGTGCCGCGGGCGCGGGATTCGTCACGGGCGAGCCGACAGCGTGAGCGACCGGAGCCACGGTCGGCGAGCCGGGAGCGTGAGCGACCGGAGCGGGGGCGTAGAAGGCGGGTGCGGGTCCGCCCTTGCGGAGCCGGATGCGCTGGTCCCCTTCCTTCAGATCGACCTCGGCGAGATCGTGCTCCGACATCAACTTCAGGAGGTATTCGACCGTCTTGACATCGAACGGCCGGGGCGCATCCCGTTTGTCGTCGGCCACGCGAGACCCCCAAAACGAAACACCCGGCGAGACCGGGGGTGAGACGGGTAGTCTATCGCTCGACCGGCCGCTCGCCCACCGGGAAGCGTCACAAGTCGTAAGGTCGAAAGTCGTAGACCGTATCGCCGGCGGACTTCGACTTTACGA